>CAMYMY010000027.1 GCA_947259625.1 uncultured Kiloniellales bacterium
CTGCCCAGTATGGAGTTCGAGGCTTCGCTTTGGTCCGCGGCATAGTGCTTAATTCCGTGGTTGTACTGCCACATCACGATCGCAGTCGCCGTCAGCAGCGCGACGGCGCTGGCAATCGAGAAGTATCTGAGGAGCGGAAACACGCTTGGCCTCGACCCGTCTTCGGCCTTAAGCCGCGGCCTGTTGCGTGCCGCTGAGCGGCAGCCATAGGAGGGCCCGCGTGCCGCGCCCCGGCCCGCTCGTGATCTCGATGCCCCCGCCGTGCAGCTCCATGATTCGCTTTGCCGTCGGCAGTCCGACGCCGACGCCGAAGCCCTTGGTGCTGAACAGCGGCTCGAAGATCTTGGGCAGCACCTCCGGCGGGATGCCGGGACCCTTGTCGCTCACCGAGATCTCCAGCCGGTCCCCGGCCAGCCGGGTTTCGATCCGGACCTCCTTTGCGACATCCTCGTCACCCGAGGTCTCGGCCTCGGCGATCGCCTGGCAGGCGTTATCGACCAGCTTGTCGATCACACACGCGAGCTGCCCGGTGTCCACGAGCGCCTCCGCGCCGGGAGTGTCGAGAGACCGGGACAGGGTGATTCCCTCGGGCACCTCCTGCTTGTCGAGGATCTCATCGATCCACTCGTCGATGGCGATGGCCGCCGTGTCCAGCTCGCGCTGCTCGGCGAAGCCCAGCAGGTCGCCGATGATGCCGTCGCAGCGCTGAATGTTGCGGTCGACCCGCTCCAGCGCCCGCTCGACGTCCAGGCCCTTGCCGCGGGTGCTTTCGGCGATGGCGAAGACCGAGTTGCGCATCGCGCCCAGCGGGTTGCGCAGTTCGTGGCTCACCGTCGCGGTGATCTTACCGAGGACCGCCAGCCCCTCCGTCTCGAGCAGCTCGTCGAGCATGCCGTCAAACTCCTTCGCCAGAATGCCGATCTCGTCGCTGCGGTCCAGGGCGAGGCGCCGGCCGCGGTCCTTCGTCTTTGCGATGGAGAGCACCTTCTGCGTGAGACTGGACAAGGGCCCAATGACCACGCTCCGCAGCAGCAGCCACATGGCAATCATGCCGACCAGCCCAACCATGACCATGAAGAGCAGGGCGTAGTTGATGGTCTCCCGCCCGATCGCGGTGATGTTCCTGGGCGTATCCGCCCTGAGCAGGAGGGCCTGGACGCCGCCGGGCTCGCGCAGCAGCGCGTAACCCGAAAGCGTGCTGTCGTCCAATTCGCTGACGAGCGTGTCACCTGCGGTCTTTAGCGAGGCAACGGTCTGCTGCTCCTTCGACGGGAGCGTGCCGCCGTCCAGCGGCCGGGTCTGGAAATCCACGTGGGTCTGCTCGCGCAGCCGCGCGAGCTCCGAGTTATTGAGGAACCGGCCGATGACAAAGCTGCCCCGGCTCGGTCCTTTCGAGTCACTCGTAAGTATGGGACTCGAAGCGAAGAAGATCGGCCCCAGTGTGGTGATCGCAAAGCCTGTATGCAGGCTTTGCGTGTCCGGATGGTGAAGGATGTAATGGGTCGAGGAAAGGTTGTTGAGCAGGAACCCGTCGCTTGGCAACGGATCGCCCGTTTCCAGATTGAAGATCCCATACCAGAGGATTTCTCCGGCCGAATCGAAGAGGTACATGAAGCTCACATTGATGGCCGAAAGAGAATCGACATAGAGGTTGTCCTCCTCAAAGGAGTCGTTCTCGCCGCCGGCGTATTCGTAGGTGTCGTCCCGATGCGCCCAGTCGGCGGCAAACGCCGCCATAGACCGGAACTCGCCCTTCAGGGCGTCCGTGACGCGATTGAGGTTCTGCTCGGCGGCTTCTTCCTCCAAAGATACGAAGCTGGGGAAGACGAGGTTCTGGAGGATCCCGAAATTCAAGGCCACGGAAAATGTCAGGACGCCGGCCAGGACCAGCAAGGTCTTGCTTCCAAGCTTCATGCTCTGCATTCCCCAAACTAATCCGCGCACAAGCCGAACAGGATCCCGGTCACGGCCGTGCGCCATGGACGACACGATTCACGGAAAAGGCCCTCGACCCGGGCTTTCTCCCAACGGTTTGCTCGCGCAGGCGCCACGGCCGGGTCCCGGCAGCGATCGCCGCTGGGGTCCAATTATCCCGTGATGTAGTTAATAAGATGTAAGAGAAAAATACTAGTTCATAAACAAAATACTAAGATATTCCGCTTGGCTGAACGGCCCGATTCGGTCGAATTGCCGCTGCGGCATGCATGATCGGCAGGCTGCGCCGGCGAGTTTCCCGGGCCCGGCTAGACCGGCAGCCACAGCCGGGCGCGCAGGCCGCCGCCGGGGGCGTCCTCGAGGGCGATGTCGCCGCCGTGGCTGCGCACGATATCGCGGGCGATGGCCAGGCCCAGGCCGGTGCCGCCGGTATCCGGATTGCGCGAGCGGTCGAGCCGGTGGAACGGCTTGAAGGCGTCCTCGCGCTCCACTTGGGGAATGCCGGGCCCGTCGTCGTCGATCATGACCTCGACGATGTTCTTGCGCCGGCCGGCGCTGACTCTGACGTGCTCGGCGTGGCCTTGGGCATTGCCGACCAGGTTGGCCAGGCAGCGGCGCATGGCCTCGGGCCTGAGCGGCAGGATCAACGTCTGCTCCACGTGCAGGTCGACGCTGCCGCCCTTCTCGCGGGTCATCTGGGCCACGATGTCACGCAGCAGCTCCCCCAGGTTCGCCCGCAGCGGCTGTTCGGCCCCCTCGCCCCGGGCAAAGGCCAGGTAGCCCTCGACCATCTTCTCCATCTCCGCGACGTCCGAGGCCAGGTTGCCGACCTCCGGGATGTCGCCCAGCAGGGCCAGTTGGAGCTTCATGCGGGTCAGCGGCGTGCGCAGGTCGTGACTGACCCCGGCCAGCATCTCGGTGCGTTGTCCGATCTGCCGCTTGATGCGCGAGCGCATCTGCAGGAAGGCCGCGGCGGCCAGGCGCACCTCGGTTGCCCCCTCGGGCCTGAAGTCCGGCACGTCGCGCCCCTTGCCGAAGCTGTCGGCGGCCCGGGCCAGGCGCCGGATCGGCCGCACCTGGTTGCGCATGAAGATCGTCGCCACGCCGAACAAGACGATCGAACTGCCGACCATCCACATGATGAAGATGTAGGTGGTCGAGCTGAACAAGCGTTGGCGCGGAACCCGGACCGCGAGGACGCCGACCGGCAGCTGGACATCGATCCGGACCATCTCGTCCGGCGCATCGGTGTCGATCACGAAGGGGTAGGGCAGGCGTTCCCGCAAGGCCTTGGTCAGCTTTCGGTCCAGCACGCCCCAGCCGGGGGGCGCCGGATCGGCCTGAAGCCTGGCATCGTCGCGAACGGCGATGTCGAGCCACAGGCTGCGCCTGGCCAGGTCCAGCGCCGCCGCGCGGCTCTTGGCATCCGGTTCCGGCCCCATGATCCGGATCACCGCGGACACGTCGCCGGCGATGCCCTGGGCCAGCCGCTTGGTGATCGTGTCGTAGTGGCGGTCGTAGAAGACCCAGGTGGCGATCACCTGGACCAGGACCAGAGGGGAAACGATGATCAGCAGCGAGCGTCCCAGGAGGGTTCTCGGCAGGAACCGATTCATGGTCCGCTTGACCCGCTTGATCCGCGGACGCTTGCGCGGCGTCTGGGCCGTGGTCACCGCCATTCGCGTCTATCCCTCAATCGGGCATGAGAACATAACCGGTGCCGCGCACCGTTTGCAGGTAGCGCGGAAATTTCGGGTCGGCCTCTATCTTACGGCGCAAGCGGGTCATTTGCACGTCGATGGTTCGCGCGTTGCCGATGATCGGATTCTCGGCGGCCAGGTCGTCGCGCGACACGGGAACGCCGGGTTGCCGCGCCAGGGCCTTCAACAAGGAGACCTCGGCGGTGGTCAGGCGTATGAACTCCTCGCCCCGGCGCAACTCGTCGCGCGACAGGTCGAAGTGGTAGCCGCCGAAAAAAATCTCGCTCAGCTGCGGCGGCACGGGCTGGCGCATACGGCGCAGGATCGCGTCGATACGCAGGACCAGCTCGCGCGGCTCGAAGGGTTTGGTCAGGTAATCGTCGGCGCCGCTCGACAGGCCGGCGATGCGGTCGTCGGTCTCGCCCATGGCGCTCAGCAATAGGACCGGCACGTCGCTGGATTCGCGCAGCCACTGGGTCAGGTCCAGTCCGGTCTCGCCCGGCATCATGATGTCGAGCACCAGAAGATCGAAGTGGAAGGCCGCCAGCTGTTCGCGGGCGGCGCCCGCGTTCCGGGCGGTCGTGACCCGAAACCCCTGTTCGACCAGGTACCGGCGGAGCAGGTCGCGCAGGCGCGAATCGTCGTCGACCACCAGGATATGAGGCGCTTCGTCGGTCATGGTCGCGCACGATGACTGCGGTTGCTTGGCATGGCGGGCCCTCGGGACCTAACGGCGCTGGGCAAGTTTCGGTTGCGCGTCGCGCGGCTCGAACCGCTTCCGGTCCTGCTCGTCGATTAGGCTCCGCAGCACCGTACGGAAGCCAGCGACCGATTCGGCGCCGGCGTTCCGGTAGGCGCGGGCCATGCGCCGCCTTTGGTTCTCGGTCAGCTGGCGTTCCAGGTCTTGGCCCCGGTCGGTCAGTTCGAGCAGGCGCCGCCGCCGGTCGCGCCGGTCGGACCGCTGGACGATGAAGCCTTCGCGGACCAGCTGGCCCAGCACGCGCGACAGGCTCTGCTTGGTAATCCCCAGGATGTCCAGCAAGTCGCTGACCGTGATCCCGGGATGACGGCCCACGAAGTAGATCACCCGATGGTGGGCCCGGCCGAAATCATACCGGGCCAGCATCTGGTCCGGCTCGGCCGTGAAATCACGATAGGCGAAGAACAGAAGCTCCATGCCCTGGCGCAATTCCTCCTCGCGCAGGAACAGAGGGTTCGCACCGCTTTTTAAGTCAGCCATGTTGACATATATGGCCCAAGAATGTTACATCGCGCAACCCGTATTCGACCGAAAATCGGTCATGCGGGGCGCGCGGGAAACCGCCGCCGGGGCAACCGGCTCGGGGGGCCGTAGCCGGCAAGGGCGTAACCCGACAGAGGCACTGAAGGGGTGGGAGAGGTCATGTCCATGCTTCCGTTCGACGACCGCGAGGGGCGGATCTGGTTCGACGGCGAACTGTTGCCGTGGCGCGAGGCAAAGGTCCACGTGCTGACCCACGCGTTGCACTACGCGAGCTGCGTTTTCGAGGGCGAGCGGGCCTACGGTGGGCGCATCTTCAAGATGACCGAGCATCACGAGCGGCTGCACAAGTCCGCCCGCGTGCTCGGCTTCGAGATCCCCTACAGCGTGGCCGAAATCGACGCGGCCTCCGAGCAGGTCATGGCGGACAACGGCATCGTGGACGGTTACGTGCGCCCGGTCGCCTGGCGCGGCAGCGAAATGATGGGGGTCTCGGCCCAAAACACCACGATCCACCTGGCCATCGCCACCTGGGAGTGGCCGGCCTATTTCTCGCCGGAGGCCCGCCTCAAGGGCATCCGCATGACGGTCTCCCAGTGGAAGCGGCCGGCCCCGGACACCGCGCCGACGGACTCCAAGGCGGCCGGGCTCTATATGATCTGCACCCTGTCCAAGCATGCCGCCGAGGCCAAGGGCTACAGCGACGCGCTGATGCTCGACTACCGCGGCCGGATCGCCGAGGCGACCGGGGCCAACATCTTCCTGGTGCAGGACGGTGTGCTCCATACCCCGGTGCCGGACTGCTTCCTCGACGGCATCACCCGGCGGACGGTGATCGCGCTCGCCAAGGAGCGCGGCTACGAGGTGGTCGAGCGGCCCATCATGCCCGAGGAGCTGGCCAGGACCAAGGAGGTCTTCCTCACGGGCACCGCGGTCGAGGTCACGCCGGTCAGCGAGATCGACGACTACCGCTTCACACCGGGCGAGATCACCAAGGAGTTCATGACCGCCTACGACGCGGCGGTCAAACAGTCGCAGGACAAGGCCGCCAGCGCGGCGTAAACTCCAGGCAAATCCTTCGGAAGAGCCGGGCGGCGTCTTCCGGGCGCGCCGCCCGAAAGCATTCGAGGAACAGGCCCATGAGCCGAGCCTTCGTGAAGGAGCCGGACGGCGACGAGAGCGCCGGCGAGCTTCAGGACTTGCCGCTGAGCCCGCACGCCAACTACGTGACGCCGGCCGGACTGGCGCAGCTCGAGGCCCGCCTGGCGGCCTTGGAGGCCGAGCGAAAGGCGCTTGCCGACAAATCCGGCGACCTGGCGTCCAGACCGGCGCTCGCCCGCCTCGCGCGCGAGATCCGCTATTTCGAGGCGCGCATCGCCTCGGCCATCCTGGTGGACCTGGCGGGACAGCTCGCCGGGCGGGTCGCGTTCGGGGCCGCCGTCCGCGTGGCGGATGAAGAGGACAGGCAACGGGAGTTTCAGATCGTCGGCGAGGACGAGGCCGAGCCGGAGCAGGGCAAGGTCAGCTGGGTGTCGCCCCTGGCCCGGGCGCTGCAGGACGCCGAAGTCGCCGACATCGTCACTTGGCGGCGGCCGAGCGGCGACGTGGAGCTTGAGATCCTGGACGTCCGCTACCCGGAGGGCTGAGTCACGAGGGCCGCTACTCGGCCGCGTCCGGCTCCTCCGGGGCCCAGCGCGCCGCGGCCTCGTCGTCGCTCTCGCGGGCCTCGACCCACTTGGCGCCCGCCGGGCCCTCCTCCAGCTTCCAGAAAGGCGCCTTGGTCTTCAGCCAGTCGATCAGGAATCCGCAGGCGTCGAAGGCCGCCTGGCGGTGGGCGCTGGCGCAGGCCACCATGACGATCCGCTCGCCCGGTTCGAGCCGCCCGGTGCGGTGGATCACCAGGCTCGCCTCGAGCGGCCAGCGCGCCCGGGCCTCGGCTTCGATGCGTTCGAGCATCTTCTCGGTCATGCCCGGATAGTGCTCGAGGGTCATGGCGCCGACCGTCTCGTCGCCGGCCAGGTCGCGCACCAGGCCGACGAAGACCGCCAGGCCGCCGACCTTGTGGTTGCCCGCGGTGAGCGCGGCCAGCTCCTGGCCCGGGTCGAAATCCTCCCGCTGGACCCGGATCATCTCGCGTCAGCCTCCGGTCACCGGCGGGAACAGGGCCACCTCGTCGTTCGGGCCGACCGGCTGATCCGGGTCGGCATACTCCTGATTGACCGCGACGCGCACCACCTGAAGGTCAGCCAGCGCCTCGGCGTAACCCGGCCCCCGACCCTTCAGCCAGGCCAGCAGGTCGCCCACGGTGGCGACCTCGCCGGGCGGGGTGACCTCTTCCACGGCGACGCCGGTCTTGGCCCTGAGCCAAGCGAAATAGAGCACTTTCATGACGAGACCTCGCTGAATGGCAGAAAGTCGACCAAGGTGCCGGCCTCCAGATGGGTCAGCCCCTCCGGCAGCTCGACCAGGCCGTCGGATTCGACCAGCGACGACAGGATGCCGGCGCCCTCGCGCGGGAACTTGACGGCCTGCCAGCCGCCCTTGCCGTCGCGCTCCAGGCGCGCGCGCAGCCATTCGCGCCGGTCCTTCTTCTTCCTGTGGTCGAAGGCGGCGGCAACCTGGAAGTGATGGGGCGTCAGGTCCGTGCCGCCCATCAGGCGGAGGATCATGGGCCGCACGATGTTGAGGAAGGTGACCACGACGGCAACCGGGTTGCCGGGCAGGCCGACGAAGGGCACGCGGCCGACCTGGCCGAGCGCGATCGGGCGGCCGGGCTTGACCGCCAGGCGCCAGAGGTGCAGGTGGCCCAGCGTCTCGACGACCTGCCGGACGTGGTCCTCCTCGCCGACCGAGACCCCGCCGGACGTGACGATCAGGTCGTGGTCGCGCGCCGCCGCGGCCAGGGCCTCTTCGACCGCCGCCCGCCGGTCGGGCAGGATGCCCAGGTCGCTCACCGCGCAGCCCAGGCCGCGCAACAGCCCGCCCACGGTGTAGCGGTTCGAATCGTAGATGAAGCCCGGCTCGAGCGCCGCCCCCGGCTCGCGCAGCTCGTCGCCGGTCGAAAACAGGGCGGCGCGCAGCGGCAGCGACACCAGGAGGTCCCCGCGGCCGACGGCCGCCGCCTGGCCGAGGTCCTGGGGGCGCAGCCGCAGGCCCCGCTCCAGGACCACGCTGCCGGCCCGAATGTCCTCGCCGCTTCGGCGCCGGTTTGCGCCCTGCTTGATGCCCGGCCGGATGATCACCGTTTCGCCCTCGAGGCTGCAGTCCTCCTGCATCATGACCGTGTCCGGCCCCTCGGGCATGAGCGCGCCGGTGAAGATGCGGATCGCCTCGCCGCGCCGCGCCGGCCGGCCGAGCGGGTGGCCGGCGGCCGCCCGGCCGGTCACGGGCAGGCGGGTCTCGTTCTCGGGATCCAGTTCGCCGAAATGGACCGCATAGCCGTCGACGGCCGAGTTGTCGTGCGCCGGCACGTCGGCTGCCGCGGTGACCGTCTCGGCCAGGATGCGGCCGAGGCCGTCGTGCAGGGCGACCCGCTCACTGCCGGCGACCGGCGCCATCTTCTCGGCCAGCAGCGCCAGCGCCTCGGCCGTGGTCATCAGGCGGCCGCCCTGGGCGACACAGTCGTCGGTCAATTGCGCCACGGAGTACCCTCTGTGCTCATGGGAGAAAGCCCGGGGTCCCGCGCCCTTTGCCTGCCCGGGACCGCCTCTGTCGTTCTCCGGACCATAGTATAGGTCGAAGCGGCTCCGTTAAGAAGAGCGAGCGATCCATCCCGGCAGGTCCTGCAAATAGGCGGTGACAGCGGCCGGTCCAAGACCCTGCAGGGCGGCTTTCCCCTGAGTTGCGGACCCAGAGATGTCCTGGGGATCTGTGTATGGTCGTTTTTCCGGCCCAGGGTGATCTTTTCATCTTTCGTTTACCAGTGTTAATAAACTACAAAGCGTAATAGAAGTGAGTTAGATTATTGGTATAGTGCTCGTGCGGAAGTGCGAAGGGCCTGTGGCCGGGCCGGTCTGCCGGCGGGTGGCCGATAGCGAAGCGGTTCCATCCCGAACAGGGCTCGAGGGCACCGTATCAGGATCGGACAGAGAGCCATAAGTTTGAACACTGCGAAACGGATATTCGGGCGCCTCGGGATACTGGACAGCCCCTCGTCCGCCCTCAAGCGCGCCGTCGGGGCCGTACTCTTGATGCTTGGGACGGTAGTGCCCGCCTTGGCTCAGAACGCGGTCAATCCCAAGGTCGACGAGCTGGTCGCCGCCATTCCTGGCCATTTCCCGCCCCAGTACGTGCTCGACGATGACGGAGAGCTGACCGGCTTTGCTCTGGATGTCGCCGAGCAGGTCGGGGCGTTGGCCGACTTGAGGTTCCGGTATCTTGTCGAAGAGGACTGGGTGGCGGCCTTCGACGCCGTGCAATCCGGCCGGGCCGACATCCTGATCAACAACGGAATCACCGAGGAACGCAAGCTCCTCTTCGATTTCACCGAACCCGTGGAAACGTTCCGTGTTTCCCTTTTCGTCCGCGAGGATACCCAGACGATCGAGGGCTGGGACGACTTGACCGGGCGAAAGGTGGCCGTGGGCAAGCTCCATGTCGGCGCCTACATGCTGGCGGACATGGGTGGCATCGATCTGGTGCTGACCGACGACGTTCCCGAAACCCTGTTCGCACTGCTTTCCGGGCAGGCCGACGCGATGGTCTATGCCGAGCCCGTGGCCTGGAAGGTGGCGCGGGAGATGGGGGTAGACCATCGACTGAGGGTCGTCGACACGCCGCTCGTCGAGATCAAGCGGGCCATGTCGATACCCAAGGGCAACCCGGAACTTCTGGCCCGCCTCGACCGTGCGATCGAGGCCTTCGTCGGCAGCCCGAAATACCGCGAGGTCTATGCGAAGTGGTACGGCCGCCCCGAGCCGTTCTGGAGCGCCGCCCGGGTAATGTGGATTATGGGCGCGGTCTTTGCCGTGTCTCTCGCGACGATGGTCGGCTGGCGCCAGTACTCGGTGCTCAAACTCAACCGCGACCTGCGGCAAAGCGAGGCGGGGCTGGCCGAGGCGCAGCGCCTCGCCCATGTCGGCAACTGGCGCTGGTCGATCGAACGCAACGAGCTCGTTTCCTGCTCGGAGGAATATGCCCGTATTTATGGGGTGGCACCCGACGAGATCCACGCCCTCATGAAGCAGCAGATGGAACGGGTGGTCCATCCGGAGGACCGGGATCGCGTCGTCGAGGCCTACAGAGGCGCTGACGAAGAGGGGCTCGGCTTCGAGATCGACTACCGAATCGTGCGCCCGGACGGCCAGGTGCGCCATGTCCTGGAAATCGGCGAAGCGGTTTCGAATACCCTCAGCCAAGCGGTCGAACAGGTCGGGACGATCCAGGACATCACCGAGCGCAAGCGGGTGGAAGAGGCGCTGCGGGAAAGCCTGGCCCACCTTCGCCATGCGCAGAAGATCGCCAAGCTGGACTACTGGGTCTGGGACACGAAGGAAAACAGGATCACCGTGCCCGGCGGACAGTCGAGCGTCATCGGTGCTTCGTCCGACGAGCTCCGCGGCCTGCCGGACGAGGTCTGTGTCGAGCGCTACGTCCACGCGGACGACCGCCAGCGGGTGCTGGAAGCCTATGGCCCGCCCTCGGCGAGAAACCCGGCCATAGATGTCGAATACAGGCTTGTCCGGCCCGATGGCGAGGTTCGCATCGTCCACGAAGTCGGCGAATCGGTGCTCGGCGAGAACGGCGAGATCATCTCGCAGTTCGGCACTTTCCAGGACGTCACGGACCAGAGAGCGGCGGACGAACGATTCCGCCGGTACTTCGATCTGCCGCTTGTCGGTTCGGCGATATATACACCAGAAAAGCGATGGCTCCAGGTTAACGACAAGCTTTGCGCCCTGTTCGGGTACAGCCGCGAGGAGCTGTTGCGGCTTACCTGGGTCGACGTCACCCATCCGGATGATCTCGCCAAGAATCTTCAGCTGTTTGACGCGGCGGTCGCGGGCGAGCGCGATACCTATTCGATGGACAAGCGGTTTATCCGGAAGAACGGCCAAGTTCTTTACACCAGCATCTCCGTGCAGTGCGTGCGTCAGCCGGATGGTGCCCCGGACTATTTCATTCTGTTGGTTCAGGACATCACCGAGCGCAGGCAGGTAGAGGATAAGCTGCAACAGAGCCAGAGACGCTACCGAGAGATTTTCGAGGCGTCCCCCGCCGCTCTTTCGGAGGAGGATTGGTCGGCGGTCAAGACCTTGATGGATAACATTTCCAAGGACGGAATCGATGATCTCGAGGAATACCTGAGGAGGCATCCCGAGACACTCATGCGCGCCTCGTCGGCGATCCGGATCCTGGATACCAATGCGGCCGCCCTGAAGGTCTTCGGGGCATCTCGAAAAAAAGACCTG
Source organism: uncultured Kiloniellales bacterium (assembly GCA_947259625.1). Taxonomy (GTDB): domain Bacteria; phylum Pseudomonadota; class Alphaproteobacteria; order Kiloniellales; family JAKSDN01; genus CAMYKD01. Next base: position 11,286 of record CAMYMY010000027.1, read on the forward strand.
CTTGCCGCGGTACACGATCGCTTGCGGCAATGGCCGTTTCACGATTTCGCCGCGCGGCTGGCTGCCATGATGCGGGGCGAGGTTCCGCTCGTGACGGAGGGCAAAGACCAGCGCATCGACGGCACGGAGAATTTCACGCGCATCACTGTCCACATTCCCGAGCCAAGACGGCGCGACTGGTCGCGAATCATCGCGGTGATCGAAGACATCACCGAGCAGAAGCAGGCCGAAGAGAGACTGCAGCAGAGCCTGCAACAGCTTCGCCATGCCCAGAAGATCGCCAAGCTAAGCCACTGGTCCTGGGACGCCAAGGCGAACAAGATTGCGGTACCCGACGGGAACCGTGAGGTGCTCGGTGGTTCGTCCGAAACCACAAGCGGCCTGTCCGACGAGGAGTATGTCGAGCGGTTCGTCCATCCGGACGACCGTGATCTGGTCTTGGAAGCCTATGGCCCGCCATCGGCGAAGAAGCCATACATCGATATCCAATACAGAATCATTAGCCCGGATGGAGACGTCCTCAACATGCACGAGCTCGGCGAACCGGTGTTCGACGAGAACGGCGAGATGGTCTGCCAGGTCGGAACATTGCAGGACATCACCACTCAGAAGGACGCTGAGGACGCGCTGCGCCACAGCGAAGCAAACCTGGCCAATTCGCAACGCATCGCGCATCTCGGAAGCTACGAATGGGATTTCGCGAGTGGCCAACTGACCTGGTCGGACGAAACCTACCGGATCTTCGGGCTGAGCAGTCAAGAGTTCGAGCCGACCGTCGAGGGCTTCCTGGAACTCGTGCATCCTGACGACCGCTCGACCGCGCAGTCGGCGGTCGATGCCGCGCTCGAGGCACGTCACTCCTACGATGTGACCTTCCGGATCATGCGGCCCGACGGCGGGGAGCGGATCCTCCACGACCTGGGGGAGCCGGACTTCGATCCGGCTGGCAAGCTCCTTCGCATCCGTGGCGCGGTCCACGATGTGACAGAATCCAGGCGCGCCGACGAGGCCCTCCGCCGCAGCGAAGAGCGCTTCCGGGGCCTGTTCGAGCAGGGCGCGACCGGCATGGCCCGCATGGCGCCCGACGGCCACTTTCTCCAGGTCAATCCGGCCTACTGCGATTTCACGGGCTACGCCAGTTCCGAGCTGATCGGCAAGCGTTTCGACATGATCATCCATCCGGACGATCTGCAACAGGTGGCCGAGCACCGGCAGTCCGTGCTGAACGGCGAGGCGACGAGCCCGACGCACGAGCGGCGCTACCGTCACAAGTCCGGCGAGGAGCGCTGGGGCCTCGCCGGGGTGGCTCCAATGCGCGATCCGGATGGCGCGGTGGAGGGCTATATCGTTCAGGTGCAGGACATTACCGAGCGCAAGCGGATTGAGGGGCAAATCCGCAAGTTGAACGAGGAACTCGAGCAGCGGGTCGAGGCGCGCACGGCCGAGCTGAGCGCGACCCAGGAGGAGCTCGTGCGCAAGGAGCGGCTCGCCGCCCTCGGGCAGTTGACCGGGACGGTGAGCCACGAGCTGCGCAACCCCCTGGGGGCGATGCGCAGCTCGCTCGCGGCGATCAGGAAACTGGCGCGCGACGGCGAACCAATGCTCAAGCGGTCTGTCGAGATCGTCGATCGCAGCGTCACCCGCTGCGACAACATCATCGGCGACCTGCTCGACTACTCGCGGATCCGGAACCTGGCGCTGGAGCCCACGGCCTTGGACGGCTGGCTCGAGCCGCTGCTCGACGAGTACCAGTTGCCGCCGGGCGTCACGTTGCACCAGGACCTCGATGCGGGGGCGGAACTCGCCGTGGACCGGGATCGCTTGCGCCGGGTTTTGATCAACCTGCTCGACAATGCCTGCCAGGCCATGACGCCGGAGGACGGGGACGCGGCCGGGGATGGAGAGCGCCTCCTGACCGTCGCGACGCGTGTAGCCGACGCGCGCGTGGAGCTGTCGGTGAGCGATACCGGCCCGGGCATTCCGCCGGAGGAGGTCGAGAAGGTGTTCGAGCCGCTCTACAGCACCAAGGCCTTCGGCGTGGGGCTCGGGCTGCCGCTCGTCCGGCAGATCATGGAGCAGCACGACGGCGGGATCGAGATCGACCGCAGGATGGCGCGCGGTACGCGTATGGTTCTGTGGTTGCCGCTGGAGGTTGAGGTCCGGAGGGCCGCTTTATGAGGCCGCTCAGGGCCTGCTCGTCGAGCTTGTGGCCGTAAGCGGCCCGATGGGCATTTTTGCGTCTACGCGAATGGAGGTGCCAAGTGGGAACTGCCGTGATTGCCGATGAGGTGAGCCGGGCGGATGTCGATGCAAAGCGCCGCGTCCTGATCGTCGATGACGACCGGGACTTCGCCGAGAGTCTGCACAATTATCTGCTGCTCGAGGGCTATGAGGTCCAAATGGCTTTCAGCGCGGCGCAGGCCCGCCGGGCCATCGAGGAGTTCGACGCGCAGGTCGCGATCCTGGATTACCGGCTCGGCCCCACCGTCGGCGTGGACCTTGTCGCTCCCCTCAAGCGACGACGGCCGGGGATCGTCTGCATACTGGCAACGGCCTTCGGCGACATGGATTCGGTCGTCAATGCGCTGCGCAACGGCATCTACGACTATTTCGGCAAGCCGTTGCATACGGAAGAGCTGTTGCTGACCCTGGATCGCTGCTTCGACCTGCTGCGGCTGGAGCAGGAGAAGCAGGCGGCGGAAGAGGCCCTGCGCGAGACAGGGAAAATGGCCGCCGTGGCGCAGATTGCCGGCGGCGTCGCGCACCATCTCAACAACCTGCTGATGATCATGCTGGGCAACGTGGAGCGGCTGAAGGTGCACATGGAGGATGTGCCGGATCAGGTGAAGCTGGCCGACGGCCTGATGCGCGCGATCGAACGCGCCGCGGACATCAACCACAGCCTAGTGACCTTTACCCGCCGCCAGGTGCTGCGTGCCAAGACGGTCGACCTGAACGCCGTGCTGACGGGAATACAGGACGATCTCCGCCAAGCCCTGGGCGAGGCGGTGCAGACCCAGGTGGTGACGTCGCGCGACCTGTGGCAGGTTTCGGTGGACGCCGCGCAGCTCGAATTGGCGCTTCTCAACATTGCGCGCAACGCCGGCGACGCTATGCCGGAGGGCGGAAGCCTGATCATCACGGCCGCCAACGTCGACGTGCCCGATGCCGCGGGAAATCTGGAGCGCGACTTGTCGCCCGGCCAATATGTCGTACTGACGCTCAGCGATACCGGGACCGGGATGGCGCCGGAGGTGACGGAGCGGGCCTTCGAGCCGTTCTTTTCGGGACAGAGCCTGGCCGAGAAGACCGGGCTCGGGCTCAGCGTGGTCTACGGCTTCGCCAAGCAGTCGGGCGGCACGGTCACCCTCGACAGCGTAGAGGGCCGCGGCACCACGGTACGGCTCTACCTGCCCCGGGCGCAGGGCACCGATGGCGCGGCCGAGGCGCCCGCGGCATAGTACCAAAGGTCGTTATCCGTGACCTTTGGTATCAGGCGGCCCCGTTCGCCGCGGCCTCGAGGCCGCAGTGGGCGATGATGAACGCGGCGATCGCCTCGGCGTCGTTGAGGTCGAGCTGCGGCAGGTCCAGCCCGGGCAGGGGTGCGTCGCTCGCCACGGCGACGATCTTGGGGTCGTTGTGGCACAGCAGCGGCTTGCCCCGGGCGGGCCGGTGGACCTCCAGCTTCTCGTAGATCTCGCGCTTAAAGCCCTCGACCAGCAGGAGATCGACCGGCGCCATTTGCCGCATCAAGTCCGCTACGGTGGGTTCCGGCTCGCCGCGCAGATCGCGCATGAGGGCCCAGCGCCGGGCCGAGGCGACCATGACTTCGGTGGCGCCGGCCGCGCGGTGCTCGTAAGAGTCCTTGCCCGGCGTGTCGACCTCGAAGCCGTGGTGGGCGTGCTTCAGGGTCGATACGGAAAGGCCGTGACACACCAGCGCCGGAATCAGTTTGGTGACCAGCGTCGTCTTGCCGCTGCCGCTCCAACCGGCCAGTCCGAAGACCTTCATGATCGCTTCCCCGCCCCGGCTGCCGCCCGGCTATTCGGCCATCATATGCTTGAGGCCGCGGCGCAGGTAGTCGTAGCCGGTAATGAAGGTGAGCAGTGCGGCGATCCACAGGCCGACCTCGCCGATCGTCTGAGTCGGCAGGACGGCGGGCCCGGTATCGCCGACGATGAGAAAGCCGAGGGCGAACATCTGGATCACGGTCTTCCACTTGGCCAGGCTGCTGACCGGCATGGGAACTCGGATCTCCGCCAGGTATTCGCGCAGACCCGAAACCAGGATCTCGCGGCACAGGATGACCAGCGCCGGCAGGATCACCAGGCCCTGGATGCTGTCCATGCCGACCAGCATGAGGATCACCGCGGCGACCAGCAGCTTGTCCGCGATCGGATCGAGGAACCGGCCCAGGGGCGAGACCTCGTTGAGGTGCCTGGCCAAGTAGCCGTCGAAGTAGTCCGTGATGGCGGCCAATCCGAAGAGGCCGCAGGCCAACCAGCGGGGATAGGCGCCGTCGAGATAGAACAACGGCACCAGAATCGGGATGATGACGATGCGCAGAAGCGTCAACAGGTTCGGCAGGCTGGTCAGCATGGCCCTTTGTATCCGACGTCTCTATGTATCCGACGGGTCGTCGCGCAACAATGGCCCCTTGTAGCACACGCATGACCGAGGATTAGCAAATTTCGGTTGCGCCGGCCGCGTTACGCGGCGCCGTGGAAGTGGTCGTAGATCCGGCGCGCGACCGCCTTGCTGATGCCCTCGACCGCTTCCAGGTCGGCCAGGCCGGCGCGCCCGACGGTCTGGGCCGAGCCGAAGTGGTGCAGCAGCGCCTTCTTGCGCTTCGCCCCGATGCCGGCGATATCGTCCAGGGTTGAGCGCAGGCGCGCCTTGCTCCGCCCGCTGCGGTGTGTGCCGATGGCGAACCTGTGCGCCTCGTCGCGCAGGCGCTGCAGGAAATAGAGCACCGGGTCGCGTGGCGGGAGCAGCAGCGGGTCGCGCCCCGGCAGGAAGATGCGCTCGCGCCCCGCGTCGCGCTCCGGCCCCTTGGCTATGGCGGCGACGGCCAAGTCCTCCAGGCCGAGGTCGGCCAGCACCTCGCGGGCGACGTTCAGCTGGCCGCGGCCACCGTCGAGCAGCACCAAGTCGGGCCAGTGCTCGCTCTCGCGCTCCGGGTCCTCCTTGAGAGCCCGCGAGAAGCGGCGCAGGAGGACCTCGCCCTGCGCCTTGGCCTCGAGGCCACGCCGCGGCGCATCGAGGTCTACTACAACAGCCACATCCAGGGCGAAAACGCCTACGGTGCCATGATCGTCGCCGGGTCGGACGGCTTCGTGAAGGCCGCCTA
>CAMYMY010000028.1:0-3521 GCA_947259625.1 uncultured Kiloniellales bacterium
ACTTTTCCAAGGACTATGTCGAGGCGCGCAGCCGCTTCCTGGAGGCCAGCCGGCGGGCCGGGGCGGCGATCGAGAGCCACGAAAACCCGACCCCCGGTCCCGGCGGCGAGGCGCTCTTCGCCGATGTCGCCTGGATGGGCGCGGCCGAGGCCGAGCGGGTCCTGGTGACGGTCTCGGCGACCCACGGCGTCGAGGGCTTCTGCGGCTCGGGCGTCCAGTGCGGCTGGCTGGAGGCCGGCCTGCACAGGGACCTGCCGGACGGCGTCGCGCTGCTGCAGATCCACGCGATCAATCCCTACGGCTTCGCCTGGCTGCGCCGGGTCACCGAGGACAACGTCGACCTCAACCGCAACTTCGTCGACCACGGCGCGCCCTACCCGGTCAACGAGGGCTACGAAGAGCTCAAGGAGGTCATCTGCCCGCCCGAATGGAACGACGCGGCGGTCGCCGAGACGGGTGCCATCCTCGACGCCTACGCCGGGGCCAAGGGGCCGCGCGCCCTCCAGAAGGCGATTTCCGGCGGCCAGTACAGCCATCCGCAAGGCATCTTCTACGGTGGCAGCCGCCCGACCTGGTCGCACCGTCTGTTGAAGCGGGTCTTTCGGGAATGGCTCGTCGCCGCCCGACAGGTCGCGGTGATCGACTACCACACGGGCCTCGGCCCCCACGGCCATGGCGAGCGGATCTGCATCCACGAGCCGGGCTCCGAGGGCCTCGCCCGCGCGCGGCGATGGTTCGGCGACGACGTGACCTCGCCGGCGCTGGGCGATTCGGCCTCGGTCGAGATCTTCGGCTTCAACGTGATGGGCATGGAAGACGCCCTGCCAGGGCCGACCGCGCTGACCGCCGTGGCGCTGGAGTACGGCACGATTCCCTCGCCCGAGGTGCGCCTGGCGCTCCGGGCCGACAACTGGCTGCACGCCCACGGCCGGCCGGACTCGGCCCAGGGCCGCGCCATCAAGGAGCAGATCCGCGCCGCCTTCTTCCCGGACGAGGACGCCTGGAAGGAGATGGTCTGGGAGCGCGCGCTCGAGACCCAGCGCCAAGCCCTCGAGGGCCTCGCCGAGGGCTGAGGCGGTCACGCCGGGGCCAGGCGATGTCCCAGACGCGGTGGCTTGTACGCGGCCGCCGCAAGCATTTTATCCGGCATCAACAAGAAATCACGGCGCGATTTTGGCTAACCGGCGGGATTTATCCTGTCCGAATATTCCTAACATTTCTGCAATTGCCTTGAAATTGCCTAAAATTTTGCAAATTGAATCTTATTTACGTAAATAGTATACTTTTATAGTAGTTTAATTGTTTTTTGGGGGGCGCTGACGACACCGACCCGAATCGGGAGGTTGGAGATGACAGCGCACAGATTGGCGATCGCTGGCGGCATGGCGATGGTGGCCATGGGGCACTTCGGCCACGCCGCCGCGGAGGAAGGACCGGAGGCCGCCGCGTTGGAGGCCGCGGCCGTGAGTCAGGCCGTGGACCGCCCAAAGGCCACGAGCGCGCCGCGGCCGGGCGTCCAGATCCACCTCAAGAGCCCGAGCGACGCGGGCGCCGCCATGGCGGAGACCGTGCCGCCGTGGCAGCGCGCCGAGCTCGAGGCCGAGTCGCAGAGGATCGAGGTCGATTCGATTGATCTCGGCAGCCTCGGCGGCCTCCGCCGCGCCGGCGACGGCCGGGGCGACTTCCGCGCCTACGCCGGCCTCGGCATGGGCAAGCTCAAGCTCTCGATGGACCTGGACAGCGGCAATCTCAAGCTCGGCAAGGAGAAGCGCAGCGGGAGCAGTCGGGTGTTCCTCGGCATGCGCTACCGGATGGCGCCCCGCACCAGCCTGGCGCTGGAGTACCGGGCCATGGCCGGCGACAACCCGCTGTTCGAGCTCGATCTCGGCGGCCAGACCTTCTCGGCCGACCGGCTGAGCGTCCACGACCTGCGCATGAGCCTCCGCTACCGGTTCTGAAGCCGCGTCCCCGGGATGACCGGGCCGCGGCGACCTGTTCAATCGACGGTCCTGACCGCGACCGGGTCGCCGTCGCGCACGGCCTCGAGCCGCCGGACGTCGTCGGCCGTGCGGCCCCAGATGTTGGTCGGCGCCGCCAAGCGGATCTCGTCGCCGGTCGAGATCGGCGTCGGGCCGAAGCCGATCGCGATCGCGTCGCCCTCGACCCAGAAGGCCAGCTCGCCGGCCTCGACCAGGGCCCGGGCGTCGGCCTCCCGCGCGACCCGGACCGGGGTCGAGAAGTAGACCTCCTCGCCCCAGGTGTTGGCCCGCGACTCGAAGGGCGCCGCCGCCAGGACCGCGCGCCCGGTCAGCGTATCGAAGACCTCGACCCGCAGCGAGACCTCGCCCGCCGTGATTTCGAGCTTTGCCATGGCTCTCCTCCCCTGCCGGCCGTCCGGCGGGCGCTGCCCTATTTCCGCCACAAGATCGTCCGGCTCCGGGCCAAGTTACGCCCTACATCAGGTGAAAGCCAAGCCCGGGGCGGGCCGGCGCGGACCCAGGCAGGGACAAGCGGAGATGGCAATGCGGACCTTCGACAGGACGGCGAAGCGGGTGGCGGCCGTGGGGATCCTCGCCGTGCTGGTCGCGGCCGGCGCCGGCACCCTGGGGGCCGGCAAGTGGCTCCGGCAGGCCTTCGAGCAGCTCTTCTCCGATCGCGCGGCCACGGCCGGGCTGGACCTGACCACCGATAGCCTGGATCACGACGCCGCCGCCGGGACCCGGCCCGATCGCCCAAGCGCCGCCCAGCGCCACGGGGCGCGGGCGAAGTCCGGGCCCCGCCTGCTGCTCCTGCGCAGGAACGAAGCCTGGGGCACCGGGACGCCGGCCACGTCCTCCCCGCTGGTGCCCTATGCCGGTTTCGGCATCGGCGTGTTCAAGCTGTCGATGAACCTGGCCGAGCGCGACCTGGGCCTGACCAAGGAGAAGAAGCAGCGCAAGACCCGCGTCTTTGCCGGCCTCAGCTACCAGGCCGGGCCGAACCTGACGCTGAACCTCGAGTACCGCGCCCTGCCGGCCGGCGATCCGCTGTTCACGCTCGACCTCCGCGGCCTCGCCTTCGACGTCGACAACCCCTTCCAGAACCACAACGTCAACCTCAAGGCACGCTACCGCTTCTAGCGGGGCGGCGGCGACGACTTGGCGCCGCTACTGCGCCGCCCGGGCCGGCGCTTCGGCGGCTTCGACGCCTTCCAGGGCCTCGGGCAGGGGGCCGCCGGTGGCCCAGTCGAGGAGCTCGGCCGTGTGCACCAGGGGCACGCTCGTGGCGGCGGCGATCTGGGTCAGGCAGCCGATGTTGCCGGTGGCGACCGCGTCGGGCGCCAGGCCCTCGATATTCGCCACCTTGCGGGCGCGCAAGCGCGTCGCCAGGCCCGGCTGGAGGATGTTGTAGGTGCCGGCCGAGCCGCAGCAGAGGTGACCCTCGGGCACGTCGAGGATCTGGAAGCCGGCGGCGGTCAGCAGGTCCTTGGGCTCACGCGTGATCTTCTGGCCGTGCTGCATGGAGCAGGCCGAATGGTAGGC
>CAMYMY010000028.1:3526-19992 GCA_947259625.1 uncultured Kiloniellales bacterium
AGGCCGAGCTCGGCCATGACCTCGCTGATGTCGCGGGTCAGCGCCGAGACGCGCGCGGCCTTGTCCGCCCAGGCCGGGTCGCCGCGCAGCAGGAAGCCGTAGTCCTTGACCGTGGTGCCGCAGCCCGACGCGTTGATCACGACCGCGTCCAGGCCGCCGGCCTCCAGCTCGGCGCTCCAGGCGGCGACGTTGGCGCGCGCGGCGGCCAGCGTCGCCTCCTCGCGGCCCAGGTGGTGGACCAGCGCGCCGCAGCAGCCGGCGCCCTTCGCAACCACGACTTCGACGCCGTGACGGGTCAGCAGGCGTATCGTCGCCTCGTTGATCTGCGGCGCCAGCACCTGCTGGGCGCAGCCGGTCATCAGCGCCATGCGCGCCCGGCGCGGCCCCTCGGCCGGGACGACCTGCGGCTTGTCGAGCGGGCTGGGCGGCTGGACGCGGCCGGGCGCCAGCGCGAGCATGGCGCCGAGGCTGCCCGGCAGGAGGCGCCGGACGGGCCGGGCCAACGCGGCGCCCGCCAGCGCCAGGCGGAAGCGCCCGGGATAGGGCAGCACGAAAGCGAGCAGGCCGCGCAGCAGGCGCTCGAAGAGCGGGCGCCGGTAGGTCTCCTCGACGCGCAGGCGGGCATGGTCGACCAAGTGCATGTAGTGCACGCCCGAGGGGCAGGTCGTCATGCAGGAGAGGCAGGTGAGACAGCGGTCGAGGTGCTTGGCGACCCGGGCCGTGGCCGGCCGGCCACTCTCCAGCAGGCCCTTGATCAGGTAGATGCGCCCGCGCGGGCTGTCCAGCTCGTCGCCCAGCAGGACGTAGGTCGGGCAGGTCGCCGTGCAGAAGCCGCAGTGCACGCAGGCGCGCAGGATCTTGTCGGCCTCGGCGATGTTCGGGTCGGCGAGCTGGGCCAGGCTGAAGTGCGTCTGCATGTCAGAGCCCCGCCACCATGCGCCCGGGATTGAGCACCCGGCGCGGGTCGAAGCCGTCCTTGACCCGCGCCGTCAGCGCCGCCATGGCCGGGTCCTGCGGCTGGAACACGGGGATCGCGGCGCGCAGCGTCTCGGGCCCGCGGATCAGGGTCGCGTGGCCGCCGCAGCCCGAAAGCGCCGCACGCAGGGCCGCGTGCCCGCCGTCCTTCGAAGGCGGCAGGGCGAGCCAGAGGAGCCCGCCGCCCCAGTCGTAGTAGGCGAGCGCGTCCTGGCCTTGGGCGAGCGCGCCGGCAACCGCCGGCCCGGCCTGCGGCGGCACCGAGACCCGCCAAACCAAGCACTCCGGCCGCGCGACGAAGGGCTGGACGTCGCGGACCTCCTGCCAGAAGCCCGCGGAGTTGCGGTCGTGCAGCTCCTCGCTCTCGCCCAGATCGGCCAGCTCGCGGCGCAGCGCCGCTGAGCGGTACTCGACCGAAGGGCCGGTGCCCTCGACGCGCAGCGCGGTGACCGCGCCGCCCGCCTCGCGCACGTAGGAAACCTCCGAGTCCGCGGCCAGGACCGCCGGCAGGTGGGCCGCGCCCGACACCTCATGGGCCGAGCCGAGCGCCCGGGTCATGGCGGCGAGCGCCTTATCGTCGTCGAGGCCGAGCAGCAGCACGGTCCGCGTCTTCTCCGCCGCCGGCAGGACCTTGACCGTGACGTCGGTCATCGCCGCCAGGGTGCCGTGGGAGCCGGCCATCAGCTTGCAGAGGTCGTAGCCGGTGACGTTCTTGACCACCCGGCCGCCGGACTTGAACGCCTCGCCGCGCCCGGAGACCGCGGAGACCCCCAGGAAGTGGTCGCGCGCCGCGCCGGCCTTGATGCGCCGCGGGCCGGCCAGGTTGCAGGCCAGCACGCCGCCGATCGAGCCGGCGCCCGCCTCGCCGCCCAGCAGCGGCCCCAGGTCCGGCGGCTCGAAGGCGAGCTCCTGGTTCTTCTCGGCCAGCGCCGCCTCGATCTCGGCGATCGGCGTGCCGGCGCGCGCCGAGAGCACCAGCTCCTCGGCCTCATAGAGCGTGATGCCGGCAAGCCCCGAGAGCTCGAGCCCTTGGCCCGCCTGGACCGGCCGGCCGAACGCGCGTTTGCTGGCGCGGCCCAGCACCTCGAGCGGCTCTTCCTCCGCCGCCGCCCAGGCCACCGCGTCCGCCACCTGCCGGGCGCTCTCCGGCCTGAAGATCCCGGTCATGGCGCGCGCAACAAGGCCGCGGACCTTCGAGCCTGACAAGAAACGAGAAAGGATTCACCACAGAGACACAGAGGCACGGAGAAACAAGTGGTTGCGCGCAAAGCGCGCGGAAAAAACCTCTGTGCCTCTGTGTCTCTGTGGTTCACTTCCCTTTTCCTTGTTCGTCTCAGAAGCGCGGCAGGTCGGGGAAGGGGATCTGGCCGCGGGAGATGTGCATGCGGCCGAGCTCGGCGCAGCGGTGCAGCTCGGGGAACATCTTTCCGGGGTTGAGGAGCGAGTCCGGGTCGAAGGCGCATTTGACCCGCTGCTGCTGGGCCAGGTCGGCCTCGGAGAACATGGTGCCCATCAGGTCGCGCTTCTCAACGCCGACGCCGTGCTCGCCGGTCAGCACCCCACCGACCTCGACGCAGAGCCTGAGGATCTCGGCTCCGAAGGCCTCGGCGTTCTCCAGCTCGCCGGGATTGTTGGCGTCGTAGAGGATCAGCGGATGCAGGTTGCCGTCGCCGGCGTGGAACACGTTGGCGACGCGCAGGCCGTAGCGCGCGCTCATCTCGGCCATGCGCTTCAGCACCTCGGGCAGGCGGTGGCGCGGGATCGTGCCGTCCATGCAGTAGTAGTCCGGCGAGATGCGGCCGACCGCCGGGAAGGCGGCCTTGCGCCCGGCCCAGAACTTGAGGCGCTCCTCCTCGCTCTCCGAGGCCCGGCTGGTAACGGCGCCGCAGTTCGCGGCGATCGCCGAGATGCGCGCGATCAGGTCGTCGACCTCGACCTCGGGGCCGTCCAGCTCGACGATCAGCAGCGATTCCACGTCGAGCGGATAGCCGGCCTGGACGAAGTCCTCGGCGGCGTGGATCGCCGCCCGGTCCATCATCTCCATGCCGCCCGGGATGATCCCGGCGCCGATGATCGCGGCGACGCAGTTGCCGCCCGCCTCGTTGGTCGGAAAGCCGAACAGCAGGGCGCGCGCGGTCTCGGGCGCCTGCAGGATGCGCACCGTGACCTCGGTGATCACACCCAGGAGGCCTTCGGAGCCGGTCATGAGCCCCAGCAGGTCGTAGCCCTCGGCGTCCAGGTGCTTGCCGCCCAGGCGCAGCACCGTGCCGTCGATCAGCACCATCTCCAGGCCGAGCAGGTTGTTCGTGGTGAGCCCGTACTTCAGGCAATGCACCCCGCCCGAGTTCTCGGCGACGTTGCCGCCGATAGTGCACGCGATCTGGCTGGAGGGGTCGGGTGCATAGTAGAAACCCTCCGATTCCACCGCCTTGGTGATGCCCAGGTTGGTGACCCCGGGCTGCGCGACGACGCAGCGGTTGGCAAAGTCGATGTCCAGGATGCGGCTGAAGCGGGCCATGCACAGCAGGACGCCGTCGGCTAGCGGCAGCGCGCCGCCCGAGAGCGAGGTGCCGGCGCCGCGCGGCACCACCTTGATGCCCTCGGAGTTGCAGTAGGCGAGGATCCGGCTGACCTGCTCGACGGTCTCGGGCAGCACGGCGATCAACGGCCGCTGCCGGTAGGCGGTCAGCCCGTCGCTCTCGTAGACCGCGAGCTCGTCCCGGTCGGCGATCACCCCCTCGCCGGGCACGATGGCGTTCAACGCCCGGGCGATCTCGCGCCGGCGCGCGAGCACCGTGGCGTCGGGTTCCGGCATCTTCATCGGCGCCCACCTCCCCGCAGGGCCGTGCCAACTATGGTCAGGTCCGGCAGACGGGTCAATGGCCGGGCCCGAGGGCGGGACCCGGGCACGGCAAAGCCGCGCCTCCCGGCCGGGGGGGCGCGGCTTTGCCGGCGAGATTACGGCCTTGCGCGGGCGCGAAAGCCCGGCGGGACGGCTCAGCCCTGGCGCGCCTTGAAGCGCGGGTTCTTCTTGTTGATCACGTAGACCCGGCCCCGGCGGCGCACGATGCGGCAGCCCTTCTCGCGCAGCTTCGCGGTCTTGAGCGAATTGACGACTTTCATCGGAACGTTCCCAAACTCCAGCGGCCGGCCCGGCCGGCCCGGTCAAGAGGGCGCGAAGATAGGCAAGCCTGCAGCGCCTGTCAATCGCCCGCTGGCGGCCGGAATCGGCCCTGTGAAACGGGTACGGGTCACCAGTCGGACAACAGCCCGTCCCTGGGCTTCTTCACGCCGAGGATGCGGCAGACCTTGAGGTCGCCGGCCTTCATGAGCTTGACCCGGCGGGTCCACAGCTCGACCTCGTCGACTAGGACGGACCCGGCCTCGCTGTCCAGGGACGCCTGGTCCACCCGGGCCATGTAGTTGGACCAGCACTCGGTGATCTGCTTACCCGTCTCCCGGGTGATGTCCTCGGTGATGCGGATGTCGAGCTTGTAGTGGGTCAGGGCCTTGACATAGTCCTCCATGGCCCAGGGATGGGGCGTGACCGGCTCCGTGGCGCTCCAGTGATCCAGACCGTCCGTCTTCCGCTTCGGCTCGGCCAGGACGAAGTCGGTGAAGAGCAGCTGGCCGCGGTCCTTGAGGGCAAGGTCGACCATCCGGAACAAGCGGTCCTTGTCCTCGACGGTGAACAGGAACTCCTTGGAGAACACGCAGTCGTAGGTCTTGGGTTGAAGCTCGAAGTGTTCCGGGTCGAAGCTGTTGACTGGCGCCTTCTTGCCCAGACCGGCCATGTTGGACAGCTCCATGCCGGCCTCGGCCAAATGGGTCTCGGCCTCGAGCCCGGTCACCCAGACACCGAAGTGGTCCGCCATGACTCGCGCCGCGCCGCCCAGGCCGGCGCCCAGCTCCAGCAGGCTCATGGCCGGGGTCAGGCCGAAGGGTTTGACCAGGCTGAGAATCGTCTCTTCGCCGCCGGGCCCGACAAGTCCGTCGCCCCAGACTTCCTGGACGAGCGCGATGCGCGCGGTCTCCCAGCGCATCTCCGGGCGCTCGTAGCGAACCTTGTGGTGCGCTTCGCCAGTGTCCAGCGACGTGCCTTCGGATTCCTTCTGGTGCAGTTCGAGGTCGTAGCCCTCCCACCAGGCCTTGAGACGCCAACGCATGGGGATCTTGGCGCTATGAGACCCGGTCGTGTTGGCCACGTGAACCCCCTTCGAATTGGCACGCCGTCCTTCCCCGCGGCAACGGCGGGAAGAACTTCCACGGTAGTTTTCCTACAACAGCTAGGTAAATCGCGCGTTAAGCTAGCTTTTTTTACCTAGATTATTGCGCCTGTTCGCTCAACGACCGCGAGCTCTGGAATTGCCCGTCGGCCAGCGCGTTCAACGCCCGCCGGTCGGCGCCCGAGGGCAACGGGCGCCGCGGATCGTCGATCCAAGCGGCGATGTCGGCCAGCACCCGCGCGGCGCCCAGGTCCTGCAGCAGCATGTGCCAGCCGTCCGCATAGAGCGCCGGGCGCTGCTGCGCGTCGGGTCCGTTGGGCAGGTGGCGCCAAAGCGCCAGCGTGGGTTTGCGCGGAATGATCTCATCCTTCTCGCCATAGAGCAGGAGGGACGGCGCCTGCAGGCGCCCGGCGCTGTCCAACGCATCACCCATCAGGTCGGTCAGGCCTTCCAAGGTCCCAATCCGCGTGCGCTTGATGAACAGGGGGTCGCGGCCCATCTCGCGCAGCCGCTCGATGTTGTCCGAGGCCTGGATATCGAGCCCCTCGCCCGAGACCTCGGCCCAGGGCACCAGGCGCGCGCCAATCCACAGGGCGGCGCGCATGTAGAACGGCATCTGCGAGCGCGCCCAGACCGCTGGCGCCACGAGGATCGCGCCGTCTGCCTCCGGCGGGTCCGCTCCGGTCATCGCGACCAGGACGACGGCCCCGCCCATGCTGTCACCGACGAGATAGAGCAGCGTCCCTGGGTAGCGGGCGCGCAGCAGGCGGGCCGCGGTCCTCAGATCGTCCACCAGCGTCTCGCTGCCCGCCCAGAGGCCGCGGTAGGGCGCCTCGCCGAAGCCCCGCTGGTCGTAGGCATAGGTGGCGATACCGCGCGCCGCCCACCATTCGCCCGGCGCCTTGAAGGCCCGCGAGTAGTCGTTGAAGCCGTGCAGGGCGAGCAGCACCGCCTTCGGCTCCCCCTCGGGCAGCCAGCTGCGCAGGGCCAGCTCCATGCCGTCGGGGGCGATCAGGCGGTCGTCGGTCAGGCGCGGTTCCGTCGGGCCCGGCCCGGGCGGCATGCGGCCGGCCGTGCAGGCGGCCAGGAACGCGGCCAGGCAGACGGCCAGAAACGACGCCAGCCGACGCGCCGGCACCCTGTCCGGGGAGTGACGCCTGTTCTTCCGCGTCCGTTCCGCAGGCTCTGTACCGGGCAACGGGCGGGTTTCCCTCCGGGTGGTTTTCGGATCGTCCGGACCCCGGCTCCCGCGAAGAGTCCGGCCGAACGGAAGATCGCGCGACCTTGCCAAATCCGCGCCCGGGCGTAAACCGCCTGGATGTGCCCCAGCGGTGACCCCGCCCCGCGCTAGCGCTCGGCGAAGATTCTGCAGGCGCGCAGCTCGCCGGTCCTGAGAAGCTTGGCCCGCCGGCTCCAGAGCCTGGCCTCGTCGAGCAGCATCTGCGCGGCCCTGCGATCCAGGGAGGGTCGTCGTCGTCTGGCCAGAAAGCCGGCCCAGGCACCGTTGATCGCCCTCCGGGTTTCCCCCGTGATGTCGTCGATACGAAGACTCAGGCCGAGCCCGGTGAGCGCCTCGATATACTCCTCGACCGACCAGGGCGCGGGCCGGGCCGGATCGGCGGCCATCCAGGCCTCGACCGCCGGTGCCTGCCGGCCGTCCGCCGCCACGACGTAGTCGACGAACAGCATCCGGCCGCCGTCGGCGAGCAGGGCCTCGGCCACGGCCAGGAGCCGCGCCTTGTCCCGAACGGTGAAGAGGACATCCTTCGAGAAGATCCGGTCGAAGGCGCCCGGCGCCAGCACCTCATGCCTCTGCGCCAGAGAATGAATCGACGCCTTGCTCGGCAGGACGGCCCGGGAGGAGAGCGCCCTGCCCGCTTCGGCCAGGCGGCGGTCCGCCTCCAGGCCGGTCACCCGGACGCCGTACCGCTTGGCCAAGATCCGCGCCGGGCCACCCAGACCTGCGCCGAGGTCGAGCACGCGCATCCCGCGCTTCAGGCCGAGCGGCTCGACCAGCTCGAGTATGGTCTTCTTGCCGCCGGGGGCGATAAAGCCCTTGCCCCAGACTTTCTGGATCACGTCAAGTCGCGTCTTGTCCCAGCGGAGCTCCGGTGCCTTGTCCACGGGCCGCTCGGGGGGCCGCTCGGGAGGCCGCTCGGGCTCCGGCCGGAGCGCGACCAGCTGCGCCTCCGGCGTTCTCCGGTGCATCGGTACCCCCGAGTCCCGCAGCCGCGCCAAGAGGCGCTCGCGCTGGGAAAGGCCGGTCTCGACCACGCCCGTCGTCGCAAGCACCGATGCGCCCCTTGCCTTAGACAATCCGGTCCTCTCTCGCGGCCACGATGGGATGAATGCCGCCAAGCCCTTGGTAAATGGACAAGGTAAACGAGATGTTAACGTCCGTTAACCATGCCGAGGCAGGATATGCGCGGCCGGAGCCCCCGTCGAGGCCCGAGACGGGCCCGGGACCTGCCGATCCCTGGGAAAACTGGTGGGCGCGGCTGGGATTGAACCAGCGACCCCTACGATGTCAACGTAGTGCTCTCCCGCTGAGCTACGCGCCCTTCCGCCGGAACCGGCGGTGCTTGGTCCGGCCTGCCCGGCGCCGCCGCAAGGCGGTCCGCCGGCAGGCGGGGCGAGATAACATCATCCCCGGGGCTTTGGCAAGACTTGGGGCGCTGCCGCCGATTTGCGCGCGTTAGCGGGCGCTCAGCATGACGTCGATCTGGCTGACCAGCTCGCGCAGGTGGAACGGCTTGGACAGCACCCGGGCGCCGCGCGAGGTCTCCTCGCGGGCCTTCAGCGCGACCGCGGCGAAGCCGGTGATGAACATGACCTTGATGCCGGGCTGCTCCTTGGCGGCTCGGCGCGCCAGCTCGATGCCGTCGAGCCCGGGCATGACCACGTCGGCCAGCAGGATGTCGACCCGCTCCTCGGCCAGGGTGGTGAGCGCGTCGAGGCCATCGCCCACCGCGCGCACGTCGTGCCCGGCGCGGGTCAGCGCCTTGGCGAGGAAGTCGCGCATGGAGTCGTCGTCTTCGGCGAGCAGAATTTGCGCCATCTTGCCCTTCACTCTCGCGGCGGCCGATCGGGCGGCCATGTCCGGCGGCCTCGGAGGAGGACTATACCCTAAGCGGCCCGGTCTGAAATAGTGATTAACGATTATGTAGGATGGCCGGCGCAAAGAAAGTCCCATGACAGGCGCGGCGCTTTCCCGTAAACACGTGGGAGGCACGGCAAGGAACAAAGGCCATGGACGCAGACTCTCCGGTCGCCGGGATCGAGGCCCCGCACGAAGTGGTGGCGCCGGCGCGCCAGACCCTGCCGATGGTCTTCGCCTCGCCGCACAGCGGCAACCGCTACCCGGGGGAATTCCTCGCCGCCTCCAGGCTCGACCGGCTGGCCCTGCGGCGCTCGGAGGACAGCTTCGTGGACGAGATCTTCCAGGCTGCGCCCGGCCTGGGCGCGCCGCTGATCCGGGCGCTCTTCCCGCGAGCCTTCGTCGATCCCAATCGCGAGCCCTTCGAGCTCGACCCGGCCATGTTCGAGGACGACCTGCCGAGCTACGCCAACACCCGCTCGCCCAGGGTCGCCGCCGGGCTCGGCACGATCGCGCGTGTGGTCGCCAACGGCGCCGACATCTATCGCCGAAAGCTCGCGGTCGGCGAGGCCCTGGAGCGGATCCGCAACTACTATTGGCCTTATCACGAGGCGCTGCGCGACCTGGTCGAGGCGACACGTGCGACGTTCGGCTATTGCGTCCTGATCGACTGCCACTCCATGCCGTCGGTCGGCGGGCCGGCGGACCGGGATCCCGGCGCGGCCAGGGTCGATTTCGTGCTGGGCGACTGCCATGGCACGGCCTGCGGGGCGGTAGTGATGGAGACCGCCGCGGCCGAGCTCGCGCGGCTCGGCTATAACGTGGCCCGCAACGCGCCCTATTCCGGCGGCTTCGTGACCCGTCACTACGGCCGGCCGGCCCAAGCAGTCCACGCCCTGCAGATCGAGATCAACCGGGCGCTCTACATGGACGAGGGCCGGATCCGGCGCGGCGCCCACCTGCCCCGACTGGCCGAGGAGATGCACGGCGTGATCGCCGCCCTCGGCGGCATCGACGGGACCCTGCTCGGCGTGCAATGACCGGGCCGGGCGCGCCGCCGGACGAGGGTCCGCTGCTGCGCGACGCCGCCCTGGACGATCTCGGCGCGGTGCAGGTGATCTACGCCGAGCACGTGCGCTACGGCCTCGCCTCCTTCGAGCTCGAGCCGCCCGGCCTCGAGACCATGACCCGGCGCTATGAACAGACGGCCGCACAGGGCCTGCCCTACCTAGTGGCCGAGCTCGACGGCCGCATCCGCGGCTTCGCCCAGGCCGGCCCCTACCGGCCGCGGCCGGCCTACCGCTTCACGCTGGAGGACACGGTCTACGTCGCGCCCGGCTTCGAGCGCCGCGGCCTCGGCCGGCGGCTGCTCGGCGGGCTGATCGAGCGCTGTGCCACCCTCGGCTACCGGCGCATGGTCGCGGTTATCGGCGACAGCGCGAACCTGCCCTCAATCCGGCTGCACGAAGAGCTCGGCTTCATCCGGGCCGGCCTGATCCCTTCGGTCGGGTTCAAGTTCGGCCGTTGGGTCGACAGCGTGCTCCTGCAGCGCCCGCTCGGCGAGGGCGACGCCACCTTGCCCGGCCCGGACAGCGCCAACTGACTTTGGCACGGGGCTTGCGTTCCGAAGGGGCAGGAGGCTCTTCTCATGTCCCTGCCCGGCGCCCGCCGCACGATCGCCTGCCTCGCCCTCGGCCTCGGCCTGCTGGCCGCGGCCCCAGAGGACGTGCGGGCCGGGGTCGCGGATCCCTGGGCGCTCTGCGCGGCGGAAGCCGCCACCGCGGCCGGGCAAAGCGGCCTGCCGCGCCACCTGCTGAGCGCCATCGCCAAGATCGAGGCGGGCCGCTGGAACGCGGCCGAGGGGGCAATTATTGCCTGGCCTTGGACCGTCACCGCCGAGGGCCGGGGGCGCTATCTGCCGAGCCGCGCGGCGGCGCTGGCCGAGGTGCGGGCGCTGCGGGCCCGCGGGCTCAGCAACATCGACGTCGGCTGCCTGCAGGTAAACCTGCGCTACCACCCCGAAGCCTTCGCCAGCCTCGAAGACGCCTTCGACCCGGCGCGGAACGCCGCCTATGCCGCCGGCTATCTCGCCCGCCTGCGCCAAGAGACCGGCTCCTGGACCACGGCGATCGGCCGCTATCATTCGCGGACGCCACGCCTCAGCGGCCCCTACCGCCTCAAAGTGTTCCGCGCCTGGCGCGAGGTGCGCCGCCAAGCCGACCGCGCCCGGCTCGCCGCCCAGCCGCGCGCCCGGCCCGAAGCGGCCCGCCCGGCGGCCCCGGGCCAGATCGCCTGGCGCCCGGCCGGGAAGGACAACGGAGTCACCACGACGGCACAAGGGCTATATTGAAATCCTTGGTGCCTTGGTGTCTTTGTTGTGAAGACTCCGGCAAGGACCGTAGAGTTCTTCTGCCGGAATTCGACGCCTGGGACGCAGGAAACGAGGAACTCGGAGGTGCCGAGACGTGCAGTCAGGACCGCCCGTCTGACATTCAGGGCCCGGGTCGGGATCGTGCTCGCCGTCGCGCTCGCGGCGGCCGGGGCCGCGCTCTGGGTGCCGCCCTTCGCGCAGGATCCGGCCTATCACGCCTTCGCCGACCGGCGCGCGGTCCTCGGCATTCCGAACTTCGCCGACGTGGTCTCGAACGCCGCGTTCCTGGTCGTCGGCGCCTTGGGGCTGGCCTTCGTTTCGGGCCACCGGGGGCGTGCGACCTTCACGGACCTGCCCGAGCGCGTGTCCTATCTGGCGTTCTTCGCCGGGCTCGCGCTCACCGCCGTCGGCTCGGCCTACTATCATTGGGCGCCCGCCAACGGGACCCTGGTCTGGGACCGCCTGGCGCTGACGGCGCCGCTCATGGCACTCACGGCCGCCTTCGTCGCGGACCGGATCGATGGCCGGATCGGCGCCTTTGTGGTGTTGCCCCTGCTGTTGGTGCTCGGCAGCGTCGGGGTCGGGCACTGGCACTTAAGCGAGGCCGCCGGCCAGGGGGACCTGCGCGGCTACATCCTGGTCCAGGTCCTGCCGCTCCTCGCCATCCCCCTGATCTGCCTGCTCTTCCCCGGTCGCCACACGCGCGGCGGCTACGTGCTCGCCATGTTCCTGTGGTACGCGGCGGCCCGGCTCTCAGAGCTCTTCGACCGCGAGATCTTCGGCGTCCTCGGCGGCCTAGTCAGCGGCCATACGCTCAAGCACCTGCTGGCCGCCGGCGCCGCTGTCATGGTCCTGGCCATGCTGCGCGCCGCCGCGTGCGCGCCGGCGGCGCAGGCCGCCCCGCAGACTCGCTGAACGCCGGAGGCGCGGCGCGTCAGCCCAGATTGCGCAGCCGCTCGATCCGCTCGGGGGTCGGGGGGTGGGTCGAGAACAGCGCGCTGCTCCGAACGCCGAACTTGCGGAAGGGATTGGCGATAAACAGGTGCTGAATGGCGCGGTTGGCGCCCTTGAAGCGCTCGCTGGTCGTGTCGATCTTCTCCAGCGCCCCGATCAAGCCCAGCGGATTGCGGGCGAGCTTTACCGCAGTGGCGTCGGCTAGGTACTCGCGCTCGCGCGAGATCGACATCTGAACCAGCCAGGCCGCGAGCGGCGCCAGGACCGCGAACACCAGGACCACGACCAGCGCCAGCGCCGCGGCGCCGCCCTTGGAGCGCGAGCGCCCATGCGTGCGCAGCCCGCCCCGCAGGGCGCCGCGCAGGACGGCATCGGAGACGAGCGCGATCAGGCCGACGACGACCGCGACCGCCGTGGCATAAAGGACATCGCTGTTCGCGACGTGACCCATCTCGTGCGCGACCACGCCCTGCAGCTCGGACCGCGTCAGCCGGTCGAGCAGGCCGCGCGTCACGGCGATTGCCGACTTCTCGGGCTTGAGCCCAGTGGCGAAGGCATTGAGCGCCGGGCTCTCCAGCAGAAAGACCCGCGGCTTGGGCAGGCCGGCGGCCAGCGCCATCTCCTCGACCACGTTGTGCAACACCGGCTCGCTCTCGGGCGAGACCTCGCGGGCCCCGGCCAGGGCGAGCAGAATAAGATCACCGACGGAAATCGCCACCATGACCCAGATGGCACCGGCCACGAGCATGACGCCGGCCCCGGTCACGCCCCAGGGGCTCCGGTAGGCGAGGGCCTCGACGACGCCGAGGGGCTCGCCGTGGCGCAGCGCGCTCAGATAGATGATCTCCGCCGCCCAGCCGATCACGTAGCCGAGACCACCCGCGATCACGATCATGATCATACAGAGCCAGACCGTGTTGCGTTTGTTGCGCCGGATGGCGGCGTAGAAGTCGGTCCGTGTGAGGCCCGGCGCCGGGGCGGTCGGCTCGAAGGGCTTGCCGTCCGGAAGCTCGGCCATCGACCGGCGGCCGCTAGCGCAAGTCGACCTTGACCGGCTCGGTCTCCGCTTCCGGCACATCGAAATAGGGCGCCCGGACGAAGCCGAAGGAGTTCGCGACGATATTGGAGGGGAAGCTTTCGACCTTGGTGTTCAAGCTCAAGACCGAGTCGTTGTAGTGCTGGCGCGAGAAGGCGATGCGGTTCTCCGTGGTCGCGAGCTCCTCCATGAGGCGCTGAACGTTCTCGTTGGCCTTGAGGTCCGGGTAGTTCTCGACCAGGGCGAAGAGCCGGCCGAGCGCCGCGCCCAGCATGCCTTCGGCGCCGATCGCCGATTCGCGCGACTGGCCCTCGGCCGCGACCGCGCTGTTGCGCGCCTGGATCACCTGCTGCAGGGTCTCCTGCTCGTAGTCCATGTAGTCCTTGGCCACCTCGACCAGGTTTGGGATCAGGTCGTGGCGGCGCTTCAGCTGCACGTCGATCTGGCCCCAGGCGGCCTCCACCTGATTGCGGCCCGAGACCAAGCCGTTGTAGACGGCGATGCCGTAGAAGACGAGCAGCACGACGGCTGCCAGGACCACGATAAGGAAGATGCTTCCAGTTTCCATGCGGGGGCTCCGATCAAGAGATCTCGGCCGGTGCTTGCCGGTCGACTCCGTCGCGTGGGCGCGAACGTTATCACAATCGACCCGAGTCGGGCTCCGGATATGACTCGCGGCCGATGTCCGGGCGCGGCAAGGGAAACAGTGGGCCTCCGGGATGCCGTCAGTGTGCCAGGATGCTGCGCAGCTGGCGCTCGCAGACCGGCATGGCCGCGCCGGAGGTGAACGCCCGCCACAGACAGGCCTTGGGCGTTCCGGCATAGGCCCCCGGCATGTCGTCGCGGCGCCGGTCGCGGTTCCACGAGGTCCCGGCATAGCGCACCGTCAACCGATGCACCTGCCGGGCCAGCGCGGTCGCCGAACCGTCGCTGCACAGGCATTCGGCGAGCTCCCGCAGGGCGGCGTTGCGCTTGCGGATCGCGGCCTCGAGCCACCAGGGCACTCCGCCCTGCGCGCCGCGCAGACCGAAGGCCTCGCCCAAGCTGGGGCGGCGCTGGCTCAAGAAGTCTTCCAGCCTGCTGCCCAGCCAGCGCGAAAGATCGTCGTCCAGGGGCTCGCCGGCCTGGCAACAACGGGCGATCTCTCTGAGATTCTCGATTTCCGTCAACATGGCTTTCGTCTCCCAGACTCGTGCAATCGCCGCACCTCTCCGGCTCTCCCTGGTCCGGCGTGGTTGCTCGCGGCCGGTTTCCACCAGATACTCGTCAGTATGTCGCTCTCAAAAAATTTTTCTACTCGGGGGCCTCCGTCCGTTCGCTCGCTGCCTCTTCGGCCATCGGGCCGGCATCGGCATCGCCGGGTGCCATGCCGCGCCACATGACTTGGGCCAGGCGCGGCGCCATGGCGTCGAAATCGAGGCCGTCCGGGTCTTGGGTCATCCACAGGCCCACGCCGAGAAGGATACAGCGCCAGACGACGGCGAGCGCCTGGGGGTCCAGATCCTTCGCGACGACGCCACTGTCGATCAGCCATTGAGCCACCGGCAGGGTGTCGTCGTAGAACTTCCGCGCCAGCTCCGCATACCTGTGGCGCAGGGCCGGGTTCCGGCTGCGTGACACGAACTCGAGCCCGAGCCGCCGCCAAGATTCACCCTTGCGTGCCTGTTGGACCTCGTGGGCGACGAAGGCCACCAGGGCCCGCTCGCCCGCGCCGTCGCGCACCGCGTCGCGAATATCCTCGGGAATCCGCGCCGCTTCGCGTCTGAACCGCTCTTCGATGAGCGCCATGCAGAGGTCGTCCTTGCCGGCGAAGTGCCAATAGACGGCCCCCTTGGTCAGGCCCGCGTCGGCCGCCACGTCGTCCAGCGTCGCGCCGGAGTAACCGTGCCGGGCGAAGGTCCGGAACGCGGCCTCGAGGATTCGCGAGCGTGTATCGGCCGCCTCGGCCCCGACGCCCTGGGGCCCGGCCGTATCCGCGCTTGCGGCGCCGATCGCCACCAGAAACCCCGGCAGGCCGTCCCGGCCGCCGACGTGCCGGCGAACCGTCGGCCAGCTCACACCCGAGGCGCGCGCGAGCTCGGCGAGGCTGATGTCCTTGGCCGGCTTCTCGCCGGCGAGCATGCGGGCGGCCGTCATGATCCTGTCCCGAACTTTCATGGCCTCATTCACAGTAACATACTATCAAGTATTCTACTATATACTTTTTGGTATTGCAAGAGGACGATTGGGCCGTCCGGGATTCACCCGCAGGACCCCGCCGGACCGCGGCTATGACCGCGACAGATCCGCAGCTTCGTCACATATGGTTCACCGCCCGCCGGCCTGCAGCAGGGCGCGCACCTCGGCCGCATTGGCGGGCCACTGGGCCCAGTCGGCCGCAGCCAGGCCCCACCGATTCCTGTGGCCGGGATCGGCGCCCGCATCGAGCAGCGCCCGAAGCACCTCGAGGTGGCCGCGCGCGGCGGCGGCCATGAGCGCCGTGTTGCCGGCGCCGCTGGTGCGCTCGACCGCCGCGCCGTGGCCAAGCAGCAGGCGCAGTGCCACCAGGTCGCCCAGCGCCGCGGCCTGGGCGAGCGCCGGCACGCCCCGGCGGTCCGCGGCGTTCGCGTCCGCCCCCTGACCGAGCGCGGCCTCGAGCCCGGCGGTATCGCCGCGGTCGATCAACTCGAACAAGTTCGGATTCGTCTCGGCCACCTTCGTTGCTCCTCGCGATTCGTCCCGCCGCAGTCTTGGGCTCTGTGGGGCCGACGCGTCAAGGACTGCAGTCCAGGTGTCTGACACATATTTCAGAGGGGGACGAGCGACGGCTCCCGGCCCTCGTCCGGCAGAAGTTCCAGGGTGCCGCCGGTCTCGAAGGGCACGCTCACGCGCGCGAGGCCGGTCAGATAGGCCCGCCCCGAAAGTCGGTAGCTGAGCGCCTCGCCCTGGCCCAGGGCCATCACTTGGCGGAAGATGTCCAACAGGGAGGTCGAGGCGAAAACCGCCAGCCTGGCCTCGCCGAGCCGGGGGATCACGACGGACTCGTTGGTGAAGCCCTCGACCAGGGGCCGATCGTTCAGCTCCAGCGTGAAGGTCAGCCCGTCCAACGGCAGGTCGAAGTTGTTCGGGTTGCCGATGTCGAGCTCGACCCGCATCTTCTGTTCGAGCAGGCCGCCCTCGAGCAGGGTGATATCGGCCAGGCGGACCCGCGGCGCCAGCGTCGGCTCCAGTGCGGCGCAGGCCGTCAGCAGAAGCAGGAAGCCGAGGGCGACCTGGGAGAGGGCCTGGCGCATCGGTAACGATCCTTTCGATAGAGCCGGCTAGGTGCACCCTGGCCGGCAAACGGCGCCGACCGCCGGCGCGCCGGAGACTAGCGGAAACGGAGCGCTAGGCCAGGTCGACCCCACCCTTGACGGCCAAGGTGCCGCTAGAATCGGCAATCCAGAGGTCGGCACCGGCACCATCCCGGACGAGACGGCCGCCGACGGTAAACGGCGCCGTGTCGAAGACCGGCCGCATGGCCCGGTACCGAAAAGCGGTGACCTGGCGGTCGGGCGCCTGCCGGCGCACCAGTCCCGCCATCAAGGTGGCGAGCAGGGGGCCGTGGACGACCAGCCCGGGATAACCCTCCTCCTCGGTCGCATACTTCAGATCGTAGTGGATCCGGTGGCCATTGAAGGTCAGCGCGGAATAGCGGAACAGCAGCACGGGGTCGGGCGTGACCTTCTGGCTCCACGGCAGATCGGCCGGCGCCGCCTCGCGCCGCGGGATTTAGCCAGGCTTGGCCAGTTCGCGGAAGACGACGTCCTTCTCCTCCTTGATGCAGGG
>CAMYMY010000029.1 GCA_947259625.1 uncultured Kiloniellales bacterium
CTGGTGCCGCCGCTGGCGCTGATCTTCGTCGTGCTCGGCTCCATCATCATGGGCGTCGCCACGGTCAATCAGGCCGGCGCCATCGGCGCGGTCGGCGCAACGATCATGGCTGGCTATCGGTTGCGCGAAGGCAGGTCGGGCGCCTATTGGCCTGCCATTCTGTCCATCGTGTCGGTGACCGCCCTGGCATTGATCGCCAACATCCACCCCATCAACGTCAAGAACATCAATACCGGCGGTGATGTCGTCTCCCTGAGTCTGGCGAGCGTCATGACGGTTGGGTTCGTTGTTTCGGTCGTCTGGAGCTTCTGGCGAACGCTGACGACGGAAAACACACTGCGCGGAGTGATGGTCGAAACCGCCAAGACGACGTCTCTGGTGTTCATCATCCTTCTCGGCGCGGCGATGCTGACGGCCGCTTTCCGCGGTTTCGGCGGCGAGGAGTTGGTCAAGGACTTCCTGACCAACCTGCCGGGCGGCTTCTGGGTCCAGTTCATCATCGTCATGGCGGTGATCTTCCTCCTCGGCTTCTTCCTCGACTTCATCGAAATCGCCGTGGTCGTGGTGCCGATCGTGGCGCCGATCCTGCTGGCCGATCCCTCGGCGAACATCACCGCGGTCTGGCTCGGGGTGATGATCGGCCTGAACATCCAGACGTCGTTCCTGACGCCGCCCTTCGGCTTCGCCCTGTTCTACCTGCGGGGCGTCGCGCCCGCCGTGGTGCGGACGGTCCAGATCTACAAGGGCGTCGTGGCCTTCATCTGCCTGCAGCTAGTCGGCCTCGCCATCGTCGGCGCCAGCCCGTGGCTGGTCAACTTCCTGCCGAACCGGATTTCCCTGACCTCCGACACCGCGCCGCCACCGCAGAATCCGCGCCTGCAGTACTGCCTGGAGGAATATCTGTTCCAACAGTTTGACGCGCGTGAAACCGAGCTCAAGGCGGCCATCGGCGGGGCGCGCCGGCTCGACCTGTCCTACCTGCCGAAGGACATGCAGAAGAACGCGGCTAGGGCGTTCGAACGGGCCGGCGAGACCTTCGCGCTTGTCGCCGCCGTCCGCGCGGCAGAGGCCGCGGTCGCCGCCAAGGCCGGCGCCTACACGCCGTTGCGCGACCGGGTTCGCGACATCCAGCGGGATATCGCCAGGATCACTGCCAGGATCGAGGAGGCCGAGAGCCGGATCGCGCGCATGTCGAGCGCAACCGAAGAGGAACAGGCGACCTTGCCCGCCGTCGAAGCTGAGGTCCGCGAGCTCCAGGCCGCACGAAAGGATCTGCGGGCGCGGATTCCGGAGAGCTGGGCCGAGCAGAGCGATGCGATTCAGGCGCTTCAGAAAGAAGGGGAAAACGCGCGCAGGGCATACCGCCGCAACGTCGACGGCGCCTACGGGCCAATCAGTGAGATCGTTGCGATCATCGCCGCCACCGATCTTCTGGAGGCAGCCAGGGACGGCATGGAGGATCTGAAGGACATCGTCGAGAGCGCCGACCCGGAAACGGCCGCGGAGCGGATCAACGAGGTCGCACGGGCGGTCGGCAAGATCGACGGCGCTGGCGATATCCGCTCACTCTTGTCGAAGGCCCGGCGGGCGATCAGAGGCAAGACACCGGAGCCGGACAAGGCGCTCGAACTCATCGACGAGGCGCTTGCCGAACACGCCGCTGAAATGGCCTGGCGCAGACAGGCCAAGGCAGATCTTCTGCCCGGGCTGGAGGCCTACGAAGTGGCGATCCGCGATACCATCGGCCTGCGCCAGCAGCCGCGCCTGCCCTTACGGCAGGTCAAGGAAATCGTCGGCTGCCTCTCGCAGCACCGGGACATCTCGCTGAACTTCTAGGCGCGTCGTCCCGTTGGAAGGAGGTGTCCAGATCCTCGCGCAGGTTTCGAGATGAGGGGTGCTGCCAGCGCACGGTGACACATTCTTTCAATTCGATCCAAATTGCGGTAACATCATTCACGGGAGACCCGAGCGCGGCCAACGGCCGACGGGGAGGGGTAACTCATGAGACGAGTTCGTGCCTACGCAGGCCTTGCCGCAGCGCTGGCCCTGCTTTCGCTTCTGCTGCTGGCGCCCTGGCCGGGCCGCGCGCAGGTGCCGACCACGATCGGCTACCAGGGCTCGCTGACCGACGCGGCGGGCGCCCCGATCACGGCAACGCTCGACATGGTCTTCTCGCTCTACGACGCCCCGGCGGCCGTGACGCCGCTGTGGAGCGAGACCCAGCCGGTGACGGTCAGCAACGGCGTCTTCAGCGTCCTCCTCGGCTCGGCCACGCCGTTTCCGGCGAACCTCTTTACCGGCCCGCGCTACCTCGGCGTCAAGGTGGACACCGATGCCGAGATGACGCCGCGCCTGCCCTTCGCCGCCGCGCCCTTCGCGCTCGCCCTGGACCAGGATCTCGACGGCTGGACGATCAGCAGCGGCGACTGCGACGACGCGAGCTCCGCCGCCAATCCCGGAGCGGCCGAAGTCTGCGACGGCCTCGACAACGACTGCGACGGCACGGTCGACGACGGCGACCCGGGCGGCGGCGGCGCCTGCAGTACGGGCCTTGCGGGCGTCTGCGCCGCGGGGACCGAGGTGTGTACGGGCGGCGGGCTGGTCTGCCAGCCGGACGTCGCGCCTTCGCCCGAGGTGTGCGACGGCCTGGACAACGACTGCGACGGGACGGCCGACGAGGGCTGCGCCTGCGTACCCGGCGAGACCAGGGTCTGCGGCAGCTCCGATGTTGGCGTCTGCCAGCTGGGCACCGAGACCTGCCAGCCCGGTGGAACCTGGGGAGCCTGTGCGGGCGCCGTCGAGCCGAGCCCCGAGCTCTGCGACGGTCTGGACAACGACTGCGACGGCACGACCGACGACGGCGCGGAGGCAACCTGTAGCGCCGGTGAAACTTGCGTCGCCGGCTCCTGCCAGCCCATCGACCATTCCGGCACCTGGGGCCTGACGCCGACGGTCGCCTACAGCTGTGCCGCGGGTCTTTTCAGCTTCTCGTTCAGCAGTGTGTTTATCTTGGACACGAACCCCAACCTGTCCGTGGACACCGGCGACCAACCGGGCGTACTGACGGGCAGCTTCAGCTCGGGCACGGACTTCAGCGTCAGCCGCGTCCTGAGCGGCAGCTGCACGGAGGGCTACGACCTGACGGGCAGCTTTACGGACGCCAACACCTTCACCGGTGCCTTCACGGCGACCTACACAGGGACCTGCCTGGACTGCACCAACCAGAGCTGGTCGGTCACCGGCACGCGGCCATGAACGCGGCGGCGCCGACCGATCCTCGGCCCGCGCTGCCACCCGCTGTCGCTTTCGTCCGGCCCGCGCCGCCGGCACTGGTCAAATACCCACAACAAGCTTAGGATTGTTTCGAGGCCAGGGCCGGGGCAAAGGGGCGTCGCAGGCGGAACTGCGGAGGGCAAGACCATGAAGCGGGCGTTTTTGCGCGGGCGCTGGACGGCGGTTCTGGGCGTGGTTGCTTTGTTCTTGCTGGTACCCTTGCCGGGTCATTCGGCCGTGCCGACGACGGTCGGCTATCAGGGCTCGCTGACCGATCCCGCCGGCACGCCGGTCAACACAACGCTTCCCATGGTCTTCTCGCTCTACGACGCCCCGGCCGCCGCGACGCCGCTGTGGAGCGAGACGCAGTCGGTGACGGTCACGAACGGGATCTTCAGCGTGCGCCTGGGGTCGGTCACGCCGTTTCCGGCGAACCTCTTCACGGGCCCGCGCTTTCTCGGGGTCAAGGTGGATACGGACCCGGAGATGACGCCCCGGCTGCCCTTCGATGCCGCGCCCTTCGCCTTCAGCGCCGAGCAGCTGGTCGCCTGCGCGCCGGGGCAGACCAACTGCGCCGGCACCTGCGTCGACCTGCAGAGCGACACGAGCAATTGCGGGACCTGCGGCACTGTCTGTGCGGGCGCCGAGACCTGCATCGGCGGAGCCTGCACCCTTGACCCCGACGACGACGACGACGGCTGGACCGTGGGCGCGGGCGACTGCAACGACGCGGACCCCGAGATCAACCCGGATGCGCCCGAAGTCTGCAACGATGTCGACGACGACTGCGACGACATCATCGACGAAAGCGGCGCGGTCGGCGAAACGGAATGGTTTGCGGATGCCGACGCCGACAGCTTCGGCGATCCGTCAATTTCGACCTTCGCGTGCTCACAACCGCCGGGCACCGTCCCCGACGGCTCCGACTGCGACGACGCGGACCCCGAAATCAACCCCGGCGCGCCGGAGATCTGCAACGGCGTCGACGACAACTGCAACGCCAGCGTCGACGAGGGCGCCGACGCCTCTTGCGGCGACGGCAGTCTGTGCACGACGGACGTCTGCGCTTCGGGAGCGTGTCAGAACACGCCCCTGGACTGCTCGGGGATTTCGGACGCATGCAACGTGGGCGCCTGCGACGAAGGCACGGGAGCCTGCGTGCCCCAGGCCGTTGCCGACGGCACCGCCTGCGACGACGCAGACGCCTGTTCGGTGGCGGATCAATGCCAGGCCGGCGCTTGCGCCGGGGGGGCGCCGCTCGACTGTGGCGTCTCCACCGTCTGCGCGACCAGGTTCTGCGATTCGGCCACCGGCTGCGGTGTTACCTACGCTCCCGCCGGCATCGCCTGCGGAACGGGGCTGGTCTGTAACGGGTCCGGCAGCTGCGTGCCGTTGTAGCCGGTGAGGTGAAGGCATGGGCATGATCACAAGAGCGGGGCTGCCCGCCGTCCTGACGGTTCTGGCCCTTATGTCGGCTGCCACCCCGCCAACTCTGGCTCAGGGCATGAGCGTGGAGCAGGGCGAGGCGATCCTGGAGGAGCTGAAGGCGATCCGCGGGCTGCTCGAGCGCATGGAGGGGCGCGGCCTGCCGTCGGCCCCCTCGGCGGCCCGGCCCCAAGCGGCCCGCCCGCAGGCGGCCCCGGCCAGGGTCAGCGTCTCGGCCAAGGGGCGCCCGGCGCTGGGCGACCCCGAGGCGCCGCTCACCCTGGTCGAGTTCACGGACTACCAGTGTCCCTTCTGCAACCGCTTCTTCAGGACCGCCTTCCCGGAGATCAAGAAGAAGTACATCGACAGCGGCAAGCTGCGCCTGGTGATCAAGGACCTGCCGCTCGCCTTCCACGCCAACGCGCGCGGGGCCGCCCAGGCCGCGCACTGCGCCGGCGAGCAGGGCAGGTTCTGGCCCCTACACGACAAGCTCTACGAGAACGCGACCCGGCTGGAGGCCGCCAACCTCCCGGGCTACGGCGAGCAGGCCGGCCTGGAGGCGGATGCGTTCCGGGACTGCCTGGCGAGCGAGCGCCATCTGGCGGCGATCGACGGCGACGCGGCCGAGGCCGGCCGTGTCGGCATCACCGGGACGCCCAGCTTCGTGCTCGGCCGCACGACGGCGGACGCGATCGCGGGCGAAAAAATCGTCGGCGCCAAGCCCTATCCCGCCTTCGAGGCCAAGATCGAGGCGCTGCTGGCCGAGGCGGGCGCGGCGCGGCAAGAGGGCCAGCGCAAAGGCGCCGCGCCGGACACGAGCAGCGCCAACTACCGCCTGACGGGTGCCACCGGCGCCGAAACGGCAATGCCGTCGGCAAAGGACTGAGTGCAGCCGCCTCATACCAAAGGTCATCGACAATGACCGTTGGTATGAGGCGGTGTTGCGGTTCGAGCGGGTTACGGCTAGCGTGCCCGCCACTGCGAAACGACAAGGCAGCCACAAGAAATGCGTTGGACCGAACGGCGCGAACGTTTTCGCGCGCTCCTCGCCGGGGACCGCTGCGTCCACCCCGGCTCCGTCTTCGATCCGGTCTCCGCGCGTATCGCTGAGGACCTCGGCTTCGAGGTCGGCATGTTCGCGGGCTCGGTCGCGTCGATGACGGTGCTGGGCGCCCCCGACCTGATCGTGCTGACGCTGAGCGAGTTCGCCGGGCAGGCGTATCGCATCTGCCGCGCCGGCCAGCTCCCGCTTCTGGTGGACGCGGACCACGGCTACGGCAACGCGCTCAACGTCAAGCGCACGGTGGAAGAGCTCGAGGCGGCGGGCGTCGCCGCGCTCTCGATCGAGGACACGGAGCTGCCCCAGCCCTTCGGCGCGCTCGGCGAGACGCGACTTGTTTCCATCGAGGAGGGCGTCGGCAAGATGCGCGCCGCGCTCGAGGGCCGCCGGGACCCGAAGCTGGTGATCGCCGGCCGGACCAGCGCGATCGCGGTGACCGGCGTCGAGGACGCGGTCGCGCGGGCAACGGCCTACGAGGCCGCGGGCGTCGACGCGATTTTCCTGGTCGGCGTCAAGACGCGCGACCAGCTGGAGGCTGTCTCCGCGGCGGTGACCCTGCCACTCATCATCGGCGGCGCCGGGCCCGAGGTCATGGACCTGGACTATCTGAGCGGCAAGGGCGTGCGGGTCTGCCTTCAGGGCCATCAGCCCTTCATGGCCGCCGTCCGCGCCGTTCGCGAGACCTTGAAGGCCCTGCGCGACGGCACGCCGCCCGCCGAGCTCGAGGGCCTCGCATCCGCCGAGCTCATGAAGCAGGTCACCCGCGACGAGGGCTACCGCCGCTGGATGAAGGATTTCCTAGGCGGCGATTGAGCCGCGCGCGGTCACCTCATCGCGTTTCGGAGAGCCGAATGAATCGGGCCGATGACGGAACGGCCTCTCTGGAAATGCAGGGAATCCCGCACGCCCAGGAACGAGTGCTCCGGTAGGCACGCCTCAGGCATTAGGCCGACATGAAAGTCCGCTTCGTGCTTTCGCCACGCCCGAATTCAAACCCGAGGCGTCACCCTTCGCTCCAAGGACTTTGACAGGCCCCGGGCAGGGTGTCATGGTTTCACCCAAACGGCCCTGGGGTGCCCCCGGTTTGGCGGGGCTGAGAACACACCCATGGAACCTGATCTGGATCATGCCAGCGCAGGGAGCCGCCGTCCGTCGCATGAGTTCGTGGCCCTCGGCTGGCTCCCGTGAGGAAGGAGGCCACGATGACGAAATCACGGCATGCCAATGCCAAGGGACCCAGGCTCGGCCGCCGGGCGCTGATCGGAGCCGGCGCCGCCGGGGCGCTCACTGGGGCGCTCGCCGGGGCAGCGCCGGCCTTGGCCCAGGGGCCGACCCAATGGACCCTGGTCACCTCCTGGCCCAAGGGCGCGCCGGGGCCCGGCACCACGGCGCGGCGCATCGCCGAGCGCATCACCCTGATGAGCGGCGGGCGGCTCAGCGTAAAGCTCTACGGCGCCGGCGAGATCGTGCCGGCCTTCGAGGTCTTCGACGCGGTCGCCCAGGGAACGGCCGACCTGGGCCACACGGCGAGCTTCTTCTGGTCCGGCAAGTTCGAGGCCGCGCCCTTCTTCACGGCGGTGCCCTTCGGCCTGACCCCCGACGGGCACCACGCCTGGATCTATCACGGCGGCGGTCAGGCGCTGTGGGACGAGCTCTACGCGGCGGCGGGGGTCAAGCCCTTCCTGGCCGGCAACTCGGGCATGCAGATGGGCGGCTGGGTGAAGCGCGAGATCACGGACCTCGAGGACCTGAAGGGCCTCAAGTACCGAATCCCGGGCCTCGGCGGCGAGGTCATGCGCCGGCTCGGCGTGACCGCGGTCAGCCTGCCGCCGGGCGAGATCCTGCCGGCCTTGCAGTCGGGCGCCATCGACGGCGCCGAGTTCCTCGGCCCCTGGAGCGACCTGGCGCTCAGCCTCAACAAGGCGGCGCCCTACTACTACTGGCCGGGCTTCCACGAGCCCAACGGCTCTGCCGAGTGCCTGGTCAACCGCCGCTCCTTCGACGCCCTGCCGGAGGACCTCAGGGCGATCGTCGCCGCGGCCTGCGAGGCGGAGAACGCCCGGGGCCTCGCCGAGGCCGATTGGCAGAACGCCCGCTCGCTCGAGGACATCGAGGCCAAGCACGGCGTCAAACTGCGCCGCTTTTCCGACGAAATCCTGGGCGCGGCGCGCAAGGCCGCGGAGGAGGTGCTGGCCGAGGTCGGCCGGAGCACGGACCTGGCCGGGCGCATCTATCGCTCCTACGTGACGGCGCGGGCGGGCTCGCTCGCCTGGGGCCGGGTCGCGCGCCACGCGGTGCTCGACGCGCAGCTGCGCTTCCCTGCCGGGTAGAAAGGCGCGGCGGGCGACGGATGGATAAGACGCCGGCCGTGCCATCGGGTATGCTCGCCACGGGGACCATGAAGGACGCGCCACACAGCAATGGCGGACCGGACACGGGCCGCCAGCCGGACGAGACGGCCGGACCCTGGCGGACGCTCGGGGCGCTGCGTGTGCGCGGGCCCCTGGTCCACAACATCACCAATTTCGTCGCCATGGACCTGGCGGCCAATCTCCTGCTGGCGGCGGGGGCGCTGCCCGCCATGGCCCACGCCCTCCAGGAGGTCGAGGACACCGTCGAGGCCGCCGATGCGCTAACCATCAACATCGGGACGCTCTCGCCCGGCTGGGTCGATGCCATGGCGGCGGCCGCCCGCAAGGCGGTCGAATTGGGCCGGCCCTGGGTGCTGGACCCGGCCGGGGCCGCGGCCACGGACCATCGCCGCGAAGTGGCGGAGCGCCTGGCGCACCTGCAGCCGACGGTGATCCGGGGCAACGGCTCGGAGATCCTGGCGCTCGGCGCCGGCGAGGCGCCGGCCCGCGGCGTGGAGACCGAAATCGAGTCGGCCGAGGCGCTGGATGCGGCGCACGACCTGGCCAAGGCGACCGGCGCCATCGTGGCGGTGACCGGCGCCGTCGATTACGTGACCGACGGCAGGGGCCTCGCCGCCGTGACCAACGGCGATCCCCTGATGACCAAGGTGACGGCCGTCGGCTGCGCGTTGACCTGCCTGATCGGTGCTTGCTGCGCGGTCAATTCGGACCACATGGCCGCGACCACCCATGCGCTCGCCATTCTGGGCCTGTCCGGCGAGCTCGCGGCCGAGGAGGCGCGCGGCCCGGCCAGCTTCCGCACCCGCCTGATCGACGCGCTCTACAATCTCGACGAGGCCACCCTGACCGCCGGCGCGAGGATCCAGTGAACGCTCCGCGAGGCCCGGACCTCTCGTTGTACCTGATCGCGGGACCGGAGGCGGTCGGCGGCCGCGATCTCCTGGCGGTCGTGGCGGCGGCGGTGCAGGGCGGCGTGAGCCTGGTGCAGCTGCGCGACAAGACCGCCGCGGACGAAGCGCTGATCGAACAGGCGCGGGCTCTCAAGGCCCTGCTGTCGCCGCTCGGCGTGCCGCTGATCGTCAACGACCGGCTCGAGGTGGCGCTGGCCGCCGAGGCCGACGGCCTGCACCTCGGCCAGGAGGACGTCGCGCCGGCCCGGGCGCGCGCCGCGCTCGGTCCCGGCAGGATCCTCGGGGTTTCGGCCGGCGACGCCGAGGAGGCCAAGATCGCCGATCCGGCCGTGGTGGACTCCGTTGGCGTCGGTCCGGTCTATCCGACCGGAAGCAAGGCCGATGCCGGGGACGCCATCGGCCTCGACGGCTTGCGCGCCCTGCGCGCCCTGCTGCCGCTGCCCATGGTGGCGATCGGCGGCATCGACGAAACCACTGCGGCCGAGGTCATGGCCTGCGGGGTCGAGGGCGTAGCCGTGTTCTCCGCGATCTGCGCCGCCGCGGACCCGCGGGCGGCGGCCCGGGCGCTCAGACGCCGCATCGACGCGGCCGGCGAGGCCTGAACCGCGGCCGGGTTCATCAGATGTAAACCACGTATGCGTTGAAATAGCGGGGTGGTCGGCCCCAAGTGTGGTGGGGCGCGAGGGAATCGTATTCGGGCATGTCGAGCGAGGGTATCCTCAAACGGTTGGGACATTTGTTCGGCGGCAAGCCGCGCCCGATCCGCATCCTGTCGATCGACGGGGGCGGGATCCGGGGCATCCTTCCCTCCATGATCATGGCCGAGCTCGAACACCTGGCCGGACGGCCCACGGCCGAGCTGTTCGACCTGGTGGTCGGCACCTCGACCGGCGCGCTGCTGGGCCTCGCCGTGGTGGCCCCGGACAAGGACGGCAAGCCGCGCTTCAAGGCCGGCGACGTGGCGCGGCTCTACGAGATCGGCGGGTCGCGGGTCTTTTCGCGCTCGATGTGGCACCAGATCCGGGCGGTCGGCAACCTGGTCGACGAGAAGTATCCGGCGACCGGCCTGGAGCAGGTCCTGGACCGGGCGTTCGGCGAGGTCATGCTGTCCGAGGCGCTGACCGACACCCTGGTGACCAGCTACGAGGTGGAGGAGCGCTCCCCCTTCTTCTTCACGACGCGGACCGCGCGGGAGCTCGAGGGCCACGACTTCCCCATGGCCAAGGTGGTGCGTGCCGCGACCGCGGCGCCGACCTTCTTCGAGCCGGCCTGTATCCCGTCGGTCAACGGCAAGGGCTATCACGCCCTCATCGACGGCGCGGTGATCGCCTACAACCCCGCGCTCTTTGCCTACGTGGAGGCGCTGCACCTCCATCCCGAGGCGCGCGAGGTCATCCTGGTCTCGCTCGGCACCGGCCAGCTGACCCGCGGCCTGCCCTACGACGTGGTCAAGGATTGGGGCGCGGCGCACTGGGCCCAACCCCTGTTCTCGCTGATGTGCGACGGCGACGCGTCGGTGGTCGACCACCAGGCGGCGGAGATCCTGGCGCCCGGTGCGAACGGGCAACGCCGCTACTACCGGTTCCAGGCGCGCCTCGACATGGGCAGCGACGACATGGACGACGCCAGCAGCGAGAACATCGAGAAGATCAAGCAGCTCGGCGAAAGGATGGTCCGCGACAACCACGCGATGCTGGAAACGCTGGCCCGCCGGCTGACCGCCTAGGCCCCGCCGGTGCCGCGGTATCTGTAGACGCCCGCGCCCTGGGCGATCAGGCGGCCGTCCTGGTCGTGCACCTCGATGGTCGAAAAGAATATCTGGCGGCCGCCGCCGGTCTTGCGGGCGCTGGCGATCAGCTCGCTACCGGCCGGGGCGTTGGTCACGAAGTGGCAGTCGAGCGACAGGGTGAAGGCGCGGCGGACGACCCCGGGCTCGGCCGAATGGCAGCCGGCGAAGCCGCCGGCCGCATCGATCATCGTGGTCAGCACGCCGCCGTGCAGCACGCCGCTGCGGTTCAGGTGCCGGGAGCCGACGTCGAGCAGGATCTCGGCGTGGCCCTCGCGCCACCGGCCGAGCCGGTAGCCGACGAGCGCGGCGAATCCTTCCTCGGGCTGTAGCGGATCCTTCATGGCCCCGGACTTTGCCGAAGCGGGGTGGGGGCTGTCCAGTCTTGACTCGTGGTTCGGACGAAGTTAGAACAAAACATGAACAATTAAGGAGTTGTGCTGTGGTGACGCTAGGCGATGAAAAGCCCGCGAAGCCAGGGTTGGACGCCCTGCGGGCGCGGATCGGCCGCCTCGAGCATGGGCAGCGGACGCCGCGCGTCCTGCCGCTCGGCGCCCCGGCGCTGGATGCCCGGCTGCCGGGGGGCGGCCTGGCCCTCGGCGCGCTGCACGAGGTCGAGGGCGTACGGGCCGAGTGGGACGACGGCGTGGCCGCCGGCTTCTGCCTGGCGCTGGTCGCGCCGCTCGCCGCGGCGCTGGACGGTCCGCTGCTCTGGATCGCCCGGCGGCCCGACCTCTACGGCGGCGGCCTGGCCGCCCTGGGGCTCGATCCGGCGCGCTTCGTCTTCGTCCGGGCCGACGGCGACCGGGACGTGCTCTGGGCCATGGAGGAAGGCCTGCGTTGCGCCGCCCTCGGCGCCGTGGTCGGCGAGGTGGGCGAGCTGGCGCCGACGGCCGGACGGCGTCTGCAGCTGGCCGCCGAGGCATCCGGCGTGACCGCCTTCCTGCTGCGCCGCCGCTTCGCGCCGGCGCGCCTGGCGGAGCCGCCCGGCGTGGCGTCGACCCGCTGGCGGGTGGCGCCGCTGCCCTCGGGGCCCGCGCCGCTGGAGGATCTGCCCGGGCGGCCGCGCTGGCGGGTCGAACTGCGGCGCTGCCGGGGCGCGGCGCCGGGCGATTTTCTGGTGGAGTGGGATGATGCGTCGGGTGGTATCGCTCTGGCTGCCGCGCTTCGCGACGGACCGTTGGCTGCGCAGCCGGCGGCCGGCGGCGGCGCGCGCATGGCCGGCTGACAACGCTGATCGGAGCCGGGGGGAACACCCCCCACCCTGGCCCTCCTCCACAAGGGGGGAGGGGACCCCTGGTGATTTGCTCCCTCCCCCTCGACGGGGGAGGGATGGGGAGGGGGTGACCCGCGATCCGATGACGCCAGACGAGAGACCCTTCGCCCTGGTGCACGACGTGGGCGGGCGCCTCGGCCTGGCGGCGGTCGATGCCGCGGCCGAGGCGGCGGGGCTCCAACCCGGCCTGCCGCTCGCCGACGGCCGGGCCCTGGTGCCGAACCTGGCGACGGCCGAGCTGAGGCCCGCCGAGGACGCCCGGGCGCTGGCCCGGCTCGCCGCGTGGTGCGGCCGCTACACGCCCTGGAGCGCCGTCGACCCGGCCACGGGCGGACTCGGGGGCGGGCTCGGGGCCGGGATCCTGCTCGACGTGACCGGCTGCGCCGGGCTGTTCGGCGGCGAGGCGGCGCTGCTCGGCGATCTGGTGACGCGGCTCGGCCGCCTGGGCTTCACCGTGCGCGCCGCGCTCGCCGATACGATCGGCGCCGCCTGGGCCGCCGCCCGCTTCGCCACCGACGCAGGCGCGCCCTGGCGCGTGGTGCCGCCGGAGGGCGCACGGGCGGCGCTGGCGCCCCTGCCGCCGGCCGCCTTGCGCCTGCCGCCGGCGGCCGCCGAGCTGCTGGAGCGCCTCGGGCTGCGGCGCATCGGCGCGCTCGCCGGCCTGCCGCCGGAAACCCTCGAGCCGCGCTTCGGGCCCGAGCTCGCCTGCCGCCTGCGCCAGGCCTGGGGCGAAGCGCCGGAGGTGCTGTCGCCGCTCGTCCCGGTGCCGCCGCTGCTGGCCCGCCGGGTGCTCGCCGAGCCGATCGTGACCGTCGAGGCCCTCGCCTGCGGCCTGGACGCCCTGGCGGCCGAGCTCTGCCGCCGCCTGGAGGCCGTGCAGCGGGGCGCCCGGCGGCTCGAGCTGACGGTCTACCGGGTCGACGGCAGCCTGCGGCGCCTCGCGCTGGGCACCAGCCGGCCGAGCCGCGACCCGGATCACCTGGAGCGGCTCTTCGCCGGCCGGCTGGAGCGCATCGACCCCGGCTTCGGCATCGAGGTGATGACGCTTGCCGCCCCGCTCAGCGAGCGCTTGACCGCCCTGCAGCTGGTGCTCGGGCCGGCCGGCACGGGCCGGGGCCGGCGTTCCGGCGACGACTTGGCCGGCCTGGTCGACCGGCTGGAGGCCCGGCTGGGCCCCGGCCGGGTGCTCCGCCAGGACCCCTTCGAGAGTCACCTGCCCGAGCGGGCGGCCCGCCGGGTGCCGGCGCTCGCGCCGGGGGTCCCCGCGCCCTGGCGCCGCGGCCGGCCGCGGCCGCTCCGCCTCTTCGAGCGGGCCGAGGCGGTTGAGGCCGTGGCGCTGCTGCCCGACCACCCGCCGGCGCGCTTCCGCTGGCGCCGGGTCCGGCATCGCGTGGTCCGCGCCGAGGGTCCCGAGCGGATCGTGCCCGAATGGTGGCTGGACGATCCGGACCGCGCCGGGGCACCGGCACGCGACTACTTCCGGGTCGAGGACGAGGTCGGCCGCCGCTACTGGCTCTACCGCGCCGGCGGCCGCTGGTTCCTCCACGGCCTGTTCGGGTGAGAGAAAGGTTGCTAGCAAAATGCTGGCATCGTATATTTGCTAGCAAATTGCTAGCATTCGGAGGGAACAATGGCAAATCTGACGATCCGCAATCTCGACGATGCGGTGGTCGACCGCCTCAAGGTCCGGGCAAGGGCCCACAACCGATCGCTGGAGGCGGAGGTGCGTACCATTCTGGAAGCCACTGCCAGAACAGCCGACCGCAAAGCCTTTATCCGAGAGGCCAGGCGTATTGCGGCGATGACGCCCAATGTGCCCCAAACCGACAGCACTCTTCTGATTCGCGAGGACCGTGACAGCGATCACGGACGCGACGGATGAGCCTCGTTGTCGACAGCTCGATCGCCATCAAATGGTACGTGCAGGAAACCTGGCATGAAGAAGCCCTGGAGGTCGCCGATCGCGAGATCGATCTCCTTGCCCCCGATCTCATTGTCGCCGAGGTCACCAACGTGGCCTGGAAGAAGGCGCTTCGCGGCGAAATCACGCAGCAGCAAGCGATCGACATTGCCGCGAGGATAGGGTCGGGCACCCCGGACCTTTGCGAATCGAGCCTGCTGAACGAGGAGGCTCTGAGAATCGGCCTTGCGATCAATCATCCAGTCTATGACTGCCTTTATATCGCCTGCGCCCAGCTGTTCGAAGGCTTTGTGGTGACCGACGACCAGAGACTTTGCCAAGCCGTCACGGGCACGGTTTATGCGCCCTTGGTGGCGCACATATCGCAGGTGTGAGCCGCCGTGACCGCCACCGCCTACGCCGAGCTCCAGGTCACGACCAACTACAGCTTCCTGCGGGGCGCCTCGCACCCGGACGAGTTGGTGCTCGCCGCCAAGGCGCTGGGCCTCGCCGCCCTCGGGGTGGCCGACCGCAACACCCTGGCCGGCGTGGTGCGCGCCCACGTGGCGGCCAAGCAGGCGGGCCTGAAGCTGCTGGCCGGCGCCCGCCTGGTGCCGCAGGACGGGCCGGAGCTGCTCTGCTATCCGCGCGACCGGGCGGCCTACGGCCGGCTCTGCCGCCTGCTGACCCTGGGCAAGCGCCGCGCCGAAAAGGGCGACTGCCGCTTCACCCTGGCCGAGGCCGTCGCCCACGGCGAGGGGCAGGTCCTGATCGTCCTGCCGCCCGCGGCGCCGGACGAGGACTTCAGGCGTACGCTCGCGGATCTGGGCGTACGTTTCCCCGGCGCCTGCTACCTGGCCGCACAGCACCTCTGCCGCGGCGACGACACCCGGCGGCTCGCCGCGCTCGCCGGGCTGGCCGAGGCCTGCCGTACGCCCCTGGTCGCGACCAACGACGTCCGCATGCACGAACCCGGGCGCAAGGCGCTCTTGGACCTGGTCACCTGCATCCGCGCGCACTGCACGATAGACGAGGCGGGTTTTCGGCTGGAAGCAAACGCGGAATGCCACCTGAAAGATCCGGAGGAGATGGCGCGCCTGTTCCGGCACACCCCCGACGCCATTGCACGTACGCTCGAGATCGCCGAGCGGTGTACGTTCACTCTCGACGAGCTGAAATACGAATATCCCGACGAGGTGGCCGGGGTCGGGCGTACCCCCCAGGAGGAGCTGGAGCGTCTGACCTGGATCGGCGTACGCGAGCGCTATCCGGGCGGCGTTCCCGAGCGGGTCGCGGCCGCGCTGCGTCACGAGCTGGCGCTGATCGCCGAGCTCGGCTACGCGCCCTATTTCCTGACGGTCCAGGACCTGGTGCGCTTCGCCCGCGCTCGCGGCATCCTCTGCCAGGGCCGCGGCTCGGCGGCCAACTCGGCGGTCTGCTACTGTCTCGGCATCACCGCGGTCGACCCGGCGCGGATCGACCTGCTGTTCGAGCGTTTCGTCAGCGCCGAGCGCGACGAGCCGCCCGACATCGACGTCGATTTCGAGCACGAGCGCCGCGAGGAGGTGATCCAGTACATCTACGCCAAGTACGGCCGCGAGCGGGCCGGCCTGGCGGCGACGGTGATCTGCTACCGCGCGCGCAGCGCGCTGCGCGAGGCGGGCAAGGCCATGGGCCTCTCGGCCGACACCGTGGCGGCGCTCGCCGGCGCCGTTTGGGGCTGGAGCCGCGAGGGGCTTTCCGAGGCCCAGGTGCGCGAGCTGGGGCTCGACCCCGGGGAGCGGCGGCTGCGCCTCGCCCTGGATCTGGCGTGCGGCCTGATCGGCTTTCCCCGCCACCTGTCGCAGCACGTCGGCGGCTTCGTCATGACCTGCGGGCCGCTCTCGGAGCTGGTGCCGATCGAGAACGCCGCCATGGAAGACCGCACGGTGATCGAGTGGGACAAGGACGACCTGGACGCGCTGGGTATTCTTAAAGTGGACGTGCTGGGGCTCGGCATGCTGACCTGCCTCAGGAAGGGCTTCGCGCTGCTCAAGGCGCACGGCGGCCCGGAGCTGGACCTCGCCGGCGTCCCGGCCGAGGACCCGGCGGTCTACGGCATGCACTGCCGGGCCGATTCGATCGGCGTCTTCCAGGTCGAGAGCCGGGCCCAGCTGACCATGCTGCCGCGCCTCAAGCCGCGCGATTTCTACGACCTTGTGATCGAGGTGGCGCTCGTGCGCCCTGGTCCGATCCAGGGCGACATGGTCCACCCCTATCTGCGCCGCCGCGCCGGCCGGGAACAGGTCTCCTTCCCCTCGGAGGCGCTGGC
>CAMYMY010000030.1 GCA_947259625.1 uncultured Kiloniellales bacterium
CTACTGCGGCTTTTGCCAGGAAGCCTGCCCGGTGGACGCCATCGTCGAGGGGCCGAACTTCGAGTTCGCGACGGAGACCCGCGAGGAGATGTACTACAACAAGGAGAAGCTGCTCGAGAACGGGGACCGCTGGGACGTCGAGATTCAGCAGAATCTGGAACTCGACGCACCCTACCGGTGAGCCCGTCGAAAGCCGCGTCCGAGAAGGGAAGGGGACCGTGATGCCGTTGCGAAGCCGGGGGAAGGCAGGGCCGATATGATATTGCTGGCGCTCGCCTTCTATCTCTTCGCCTTCGTGGCCGTGGCCTCGGGCGTGATGGTCATCTCGTCGCGCAACCCGGTGCATTCCGTGCTGTTTCTTATCCTCGCCTTCTTCAATGGGGCCGGGCTCTTCGTCTTGATGGGCGCCGAGTTTCTCGCCATGATCCTGGTCTTGGTCTACGTCGGCGCGGTGGCGGTGCTGTTCCTTTTCGTGGTCATGATGCTCGACATCAACTACGTCGAGATGCGCAAGGGGTTCCTGCAGTACCTGCCGGTGGGCGGGTTGATCGGCCTGATCCTGCTGGTGGAGCTGACCTTCGTCGCGGGGGCCTGGGTCGCCGCGCCCGCGGCGGTGGCCAGCATTCCGATAGCGCCGCCCGAACAGGTGCACAACACCAGGGCGCTCGGCAACGTCATCTACACCGACTACATCTACCTGTTCCAGGCGGCGGGCCTGGTGCTCCTGGTGGCCATGGTGGGCGCGATCGTCCTGACCCTGCGACAGCGCGAGGGGGTGCGCCGGCAGTCGATCGCCGGGCAGATCGGCCGCAAGCGCGCGGACTCGATCGAACTGAAGGACGTGCCGAGGGGGAGCGGAGTCTAGCGCGATGTTCGAGATCGGTCTTGCCCATTACCTGACCGTCGCCGCGGTCCTGTTCACCCTGGGGATCTTTGGCATCTTCCTGAACCGCAGGAACGTCATCATCATCCTCATGGCGATCGAGCTCATGCTGCTCGCCGTCAACATCAACCTGGTGGCGTTCTCGACCCATCTGCAGGACCTAGTGGGACAGGTCTTCGCGATGTTCGTGCTGACCGTGGCGGCCGCGGAGGCGGCGATCGGTCTGGCCATTCTGGTGGTCTA
Source organism: uncultured Kiloniellales bacterium (assembly GCA_947259625.1). Classification (GTDB taxonomy): domain Bacteria; phylum Pseudomonadota; class Alphaproteobacteria; order Kiloniellales; family JAKSDN01; genus CAMYKD01. Next base: position 1,127 of record CAMYMY010000030.1, read on the forward strand.
CTTCCGGAACCGCGGGTCGATCGCGGTCGAGGACATCAACATGATGAAAGGCTGAAGGGCGTCATGGACGTTGCCGTTGTCTTCCTGCCGCTGATCGGTGCGATCATCGCTGGCCTGTTCGGACGCCAGATCGGCGACCGCGGCGCGCAGCTCGTGACCTGCGGTCTGCTGGGCCTGTCCGCGCTGCTCTCGCTGGTCGTGTTCCACGATGTGGTGATCGCCGGCAACGTCCACGTGACCGAGCTGTTCACCTGGATCGATTCCGGCAGTTTCGAGCTCTCCTGGGCGCTCAAGCTGGATACGCTGACCGCCGTGATGCTCTCCGTGGTGACCGTGGTCTCCTGCATGATCCATATCTACTCGATCGGCTACATGGCGCACGACAAGTCGATCCCGCGGTTCTTCTCCTACCTCAGCCTGTTCACCTTCTTCATGCTGATGCTGGTCAGCGCCGACAACTTCCTGCAGATGTTCTTCGGCTGGGAGGGCGTCGGCCTGGTGTCCTACCTGCTGATCGGCTTCTGGTACGAGCGGCCGAGCGCCTGCGCCGCCGCGATCAAGGCCTTCCTGGTCAACCGGGTCGGCGACATCGGCTTCGCGCTGGGCATCATGGGTGCGTTTTTTCTGTTCGGGGCGGTCGGCTTCGACCAGGCCTTCGCCGCGGTCCCCGAGTTCGCCGAGGCGCGCTTTACCTTCGTCGGCATCGAGGGGCACGCGCTCACGATCATCTGCATCCTGCTGTTCATCGGCGCCATGGGCAAGTCGGCGCAGATCGGCCTGCACACTTGGCTGCCCGATGCGATGGAAGGCCCGACACCGGTCTCGGCCCTGATCCACGCGGCGACCATGGTGACCGCCGGCGTGTTCATGGTCTGCCGCCTCTCGCCGATGTTCGAGTACGCGCCGGTCGCGTTGTCGCTCGTCACCTACGTCGGCGCGATCACCGCCATCTTCGCGGCCACCGTCGGACTGTGCCAGAACGACATCAAGCGGGTCATCGCCTACTCGACCTGCAGCCAGCTCGGCTACATGTTCTTCGCCGCCGGCGTCTCGGCCTACGGCGCGGCGATCTTCCATCTGGGCACCCACGCCTTCTTCAAGGCGCTGCTGTTCCTCGGCGCCGGGTCGGTGATTCATGCCATGTCCGACGAGCAGGACATGCGCAGGATGGGCGGCCTCTGGAAGCGCATACCCTACACCTACGGCCTGATGTGGGCCGGCAGCCTGGCGCTCGCCGGCATTCCGTTTTTCGCCGGCTACTTCTCCAAGGACCTGATCATCGAAGCGGCCCTTGGCGCGGGCAGCGACGCGGGCGTCTTCGCCTTCTGGATGGGGGTCTCGGCGGCCTTCCTGACGGCGCTCTATTCCTGGCGGCTGATCCTGATGACCTTCCACGGCAAGCCGCGCATGGAACAGTCGATATGGGACCACGTCCACGAATCGCCCAAGGTCATGATCATCCCGCTCTTCGTGCTGGCCGCGGGCGCCGTGTTCGGCGGCGCGGCGGCGCCGTTCCTGGTGGGTGACGGACGCGAGGCCTTCTGGGGCGAATCGCTGTTGGTGCTGTTCGGCAACGATTCGATCGAGGCGGCGCACCATTTGCCGCTTTCGGTGAAGCTGTTGCCGATCGTCGTCGCGGTCCTCGGCATCGCGGTGGCCTACTGGATGTATATGGCGCAGCCCGGCCTGCCCGCGGCACTCGCCCGCACCTTCCGACCGATCTACCTGTTCCTCTTGAACAAGTGGTACTTCGACGAGCTTTACGACGCGCTGTTCGTGCGACCGGCCTTCGCCATCGGCCGCGGCCTGTGGAAGAAGGGCGACGGCGCGGTGATCGACGGCTATGGGCCGGACGGAATCGCTGCGACCACGATCAGCCTCGCGCAGCGCATCAGCCGGCTGCAGACCGGCTACGTCTACCACTATGCCTTTGCCATGTTGGTCGGCGTGGTCGGGCTGGTCACCTGGTACATCTTGAGCCGGTTGGGGTGAACGTCCGATGAGCGACTGGCCTCTGCTTTCCTTGATCACGTTCCTGCCGCTCCTGGGCGCGGCGTTCATCTTCTTCATCCGGGGCGAGCAGGAAGACATCGCGCGCAACGCGCGCTCCGTCGCCCTGTGGTTCTCGCTCGGCACCTTCGTGCTTTCCCTGTGGCTTTGGTTCAGCTTCGAGCGCGGCACCGCCGCGTTCCAATGGGCCGAGGAGGTCCTCTGGATACCGGGCTTCAACATCTCCTACCGGATGGGCGTGGACGGCATCTCCATGCCCTTCGTGCTGCTGTCGACGCTGCTCACGCCGCTGTGCATCCTCGCCAGCTGGGAGGCGATCAAGGTCCGGGTCAAGGAATACATGATCGCCTTCCTGGTGCTCGAAACCATGATGGTCGGCATGTTCTGCGCCCTCGACTTGGTCGTGTTCTACATCTTCTTCGAGGGCGTGCTGATCCCGATGTTCCTGATCATCGGCGTCTGGGGCGGCGCGCGGCGGGTCTACTCGGCCTTCAAGTTCTTCCTGTTCACGCTCGCCGGCTCGGTCCTGATGCTGCTCGCCATCCTGGCGATCTACTTCGAGACCGGCATCACGGACATCCCGACGCTGCTCGAAACCCGGCTGCCTCCGGAAACGCAGAAATGGCTGTGGCTGGCGTTCTTCGCCTCCTTCGCGGTCAAGGTGCCGATGTGGCCGGTGCACACCTGGCTACCGGACGCCCACGTCGAGGCGCCGACCGCCGGCTCGGTGATCCTGGCCGGCGTTCTCCTGAAGATGGGCGGCTACGGCTTTCTGCGCTTCTCGCTGCCGATGCTGCCGCTGGCCTCGGCCGACTTTGCCATCCTGATCTACGTGCTGTCGGTCGTCGCGGTGATCTACACCTCGCTGGTCGCGCTGGCCCAGGAGGACATGAAGAAGCTGATCGCCTACTCCTCGGTCGCCCACATGGGCCTCGTCACGGTCGGTATTTTCACGGTGACCCAGCAAGGTATCGAGGGCGCAATGATCCAGATGCTCTCGCACGGCGTCGTATCGGCCGCGCTGTTCCTCATCGTCGGCGTGATCTACGACCGCATGCACTCGCGGCTGATCGAACGCTACGACGGCCTGGTCGAGCGCATGCCGGCCTATGCCCTGATGTTCATGGTCTTCATGCTGGCCTCGGTCGGCCTGCCGGGGACCAGCGGCTTCGTCGGCGAGTTCCTGGTGCTGGTCGGCGCCTTCCAGGTCAACACCGCGGTGGCCGTGCTGTGCGCATCGGGCATGGTGCTGGGCGCGGCCTATATGCTCTATCTCTATCGCCGGGTCATCTTCGGCAAGATGACCAAGGAGGACCTGCGCACAATCCTGGACATCAGTTGGCGCGAGAAGGCGATTTTCGCTCCGCTGATCGCCGTGGTGCTGTGGATGGGAATCTATCCGATGTCCTTTATCGACGTGATGGCGGCCTCTGTCGCCAACGTGATCGACAACTATGAAGCCGCCCTGGCGGCCGCCGAGGGGCCGTCGCTGGCCGCGTTGTGGCCGGTCGAGTGAGGATGGAGCCGCCGATGATCTCGCTTGACCTTACGTCCGCCCTGCCGGAGGTCTTCCTCGCCTGCGCCGCGATGGTGCTGCTCATGCTGGGGGTGTTTCGCCGCGCGGGGTCGACACGGCTGGTGCTGGTGCTGACCGTAGTCGTCCTGGCGGTCGCCCTCCTGCTGATCGTCTTCTCGCCGGACGACCGGGCCCTGGCCTTCAACGGCCTTTTCGTGACGGACAATTTCACGGCTTACATGAAAGTGCTGGTGCTGCTCGGCGCGGCGCTCACGATCGGCATGTCGCTCGGCTATATCGAGCGCGAGCAGATGGATCGCTTCGAGTTTCCTGTGCTCATGCTATTTGCCACGCTCGGCATGCTGGCCATGGTTTCGGCGAACGACCTGATTTCACTCTATCTCGGTCTCGAGCTCCAAAGCCTCTCGCTCTACGTCATCACCGCGTTCCGCCGGGATTCCGTGCGGTCCAGCGAGGCGGGCCTGAAATACTTCGTCCTGGGGGCCCTGTCTTCGGGGATGCTGCTCTACGGCAGTTCGATGGTCTACGGATTTGCCGGCAGCACCAATTTCGAGGCCCTGGCCGAGGTTCTGGCGGCCGATCTGGCGTTCGGCCGGGCGCCGTCGCTCGGCCTGATCGTCGGGTTGGTCTTTCTGCTGGCCGGCCTTGCCTTCAAGGTTTCGGCCGTGCCGTTCCATATGTGGACCCCGGACGTCTACGAGGGCGCGCCCACGCCGGTCACGGCGTTTCTCGCCAGCGCCCCCAAGGTGGCGGCCATGGCGCTCATCGTCCGGGTCATGGTGGGGCCCTTCGGCGACCTCTTCGAGCAGTGGCAGCAGATCGTCGTCGTGATCTCGGTCGGCTCGATGGTGCTGGGCGCCTTCGCGGCGATCAATCAGACGAATATCAAGCGGCTCATGGCCTACAGCTCGATCGGCCACATGGGCTACGTATTGGTCGGACTCGCCGCCGGGACCGAGGCGGGCGTTCTCGGAATCGTGGTCTATCTGGCGATCTATCTGATCATGAACATCGGCACCTTCGCGTGCATCCTGTGCATGAGCCAGGAAGGACGGATGGTCGAACGGATCGAGGACCTGAAAGGCCTCGGGAAGTCCAACCCGCTGATGGCCCTGGCGATGACCATTCTAATGTTCTCGATGGCGGGCATCCCGCCGCTCGCCGGCTTCTTCGGCAAGTACTTCGTGTTCCTCGCGGCGATCAAGGCCGGGCTCTACGCCCTGGCGGTGATCGGCGTGCTGGCTTCGGTCGTGGGCGCCTTCTATTACGTGCGCATCGTCAAGCTGATGTATTTCGAGGAGCCGGCCGAGGTGCTGGACCGTCCGATCGGCGCCGTGTTGCGATTGATGATCACCGGGACCAGCTTGGCCATGGTCCTGTTTCTCTTGGTCGCCGGACCGGTGGTCGGCGGCGCCGGGGCCGCGGCCGCGGCGCTTTTCGCGGGATGACGACCGGGGCGGTGGTGGATCGGCCGCACCTGCCGCCCGCCTATCGCCTGGTGGCGCTCGACCGGGTCGACAGCAGCAACGACCAGGCCAAGCGCCTTGCCGAGGCGGGCGCCGAGGACGGCACCCTTGTCTGGGTCCGCGAGCAGCTCAAGGGTCGGGGCCGCCGCGGTCGGAGCTGGGCGAGCCCGCCCGGAAACCTCTATCTCTCGCTCGTGCTGCGTCCCGAGTGTACGGCGGCCGAGGCGGCGCAGCTCGGTTTCGTCGCGGCGCTCGGTATCGGCGATGGGGTCGGCAGCGTGGCGCCGCCCCTGGTCGAGGTCCGGTACAAGTGGCCGAACGACGTGCTGTTCAACGGGCGCAAGGGCGCCGGCATCCTGCTCGAATCCCGCATGTCCCCGGCGGGCGGTCTCGAGTGGCTGGTGCTCGGGCTTGGGGTCAACGTGGCCAGCTTTCCCGAGGATGCGGATCTTGCGGCGACCAGCCTGCGCTTCGAGGGCGCCCCACAGGACGTCGACGAGGTCGACCTCCTGGAGTCCTTCGCCCGGCATTTCCTGACCTGGGTGAATCGATGGCGTGAAGATGGCTTTGAGCCGATTCGCGAGACTTGGCTCCACCACGCACAGGGGCTCGGCGAGCCGATCGAGGTCCACCTGCCGGGCGAAACCCTGAGCGGCAGGTTCCGCGACCTGGACGAAAGCGGCGTACTGCTCCTCGAACAGGCGGACGGGCAGGTCCGCTCGATCGCCGCCGGCGACGTCTACTTCGGTGCATGAGGCCGCCATGCTGCTCGCGATCGATTCCGGCAACACCAACGTGGTCTTCGCAGTCTACGATGGCGAAGAGATGCGCGGACGCTGGCGCGCGTCCAGCGACGCCAGGCGGACCGCCGACGAGTACGCGGTCTGGCTGACCCAGCTGATGGCGCTCGATGGCCTGGAGGCGAGCGACATCGACGGCGCGATCATCGCCTCCGTGGTGCCGCCCTCGGTCTACGGCCTGAAGACCTTGTGCAGCCAGTATTTCGGCGTCAGACCCTTGATGATCGGCGATCCGGATGTCGATCTCGGGATCGAGGTGCGGGCGAAGCAAGTCGGCGCCGACCGCCTGGTCAACGCGGTCGCCGGGCATGCGACTTACGACGGTCCTTTGATCATCATCGACTTCGGCACGGCGACCAGCTTCGACGTGATCGGGCCCGACGGCGGGTACGAGGGCGGCGTCATCGCACCGGGCGTCAACCTGTCGGTCGAGGCGCTCTACCAGGCCTCGGCACAGCTGCCGCGCATCGGCGTGGTGCGGCCGAAGAAGGTCATCGGCAAGGCCACGGTGCCGGCCATGCAATCCGGTCTCTATTGGGGCTACGTCGCCATGATCGACGGCGTCGTCGCGCGCATCGAGGCAGAGACGGGGCATCCCATGACCGTCATCGCGACCGGCGGCCTGGCGCCGTTGTTCGCCAAGGCCTGCGAGAGCATCGACCACAGCGATCCGGACCTGACGGCGCGCGGCTTGGCGCTCATATACCGGGCCAACCAGGCGTGAGCCGGGCGAACCGGCTGGCGGGGCCCGGCGACCTCTGGTTCCTGCCGCTCGGCGGGACCGGCGACGGCGAGATCGGCATGAACCTGAACCTCTATGGCCACGACGGCGCCTGGCTGATGATCGACCTAGGCATCACCTTCGCCGACGAGCGCCTGCCGGGCGTCGATATCGTCATGCCCGACCCCGGCTTCATTGAAGCGCAGAAGGACAAGCTGGCCGGCCTGGTCCTCACCCACGCGCACGAGGACCACATCGGCGCCGTGCCCTACCTCTGGCCGCGCCTGCAATGTCCGATCTACGCCACGCCGTTCACCGCGGGCGTGCTGCGCCGCAAGCTGCGGGAAAACGGCTTTGCCGAGGACGCGGAAATCACCGAGGTGCCGATGTCGGGGCGCTTTACGGTCGGCCCCTTCGAGCTCGAGCTGATCACGCTGACGCACTCGATTCCCGAGCCCAATGCCGTGGCGATCCGAACCGCGGCGGGAACCGTGCTCCATACCGGCGATTGGAAGCTGGATCCCGAACCCCTGGTCGGCGACGACTTCGACGAGGCCGCTCTGCGGCGGCTCGCCGAGGAAGGCGTGCTCGCCATGGTTTGCGATTCGACCAACGCGCTGGTCGAGGGGGAGTCGGGGTCCGAGGGCGAGGTCCGCGACAGCCTGACCGAACTCGTCGGCGGCTTCGAGGGGCGCGTGGTCATCGCCTGTTTCGCGACCAACGTGGCGCGGCTGGAGACCGCGATGCGCGTCGGCGAGGCGCACGGCCGGCGCGTCGCGCTGGTCGGCCGCTCCATGCACCGGATCTATCAGGCGGCGCAGGAATGCGGCTACCTCGCCGACCTGCCGCCCCTGGTGTCCGACCGGGACGTCGGATTTCTGCCGCGTGACGAGGTGCTGCTGCTCTGCACCGGCAGCCAGGGCGAACCGCGCTCGGCGCTGTCGCGCATCGTTCGCGACGATCACCCGGAGGTGAGCCTCGAGCCGGGCGACGCCGTGATATTTTCCTCGCGCGTCATACCGGGCAACGAAAAGGCGATCAGCGCCCTTCAGAACGAACTGGTGCGCCAGGGTATCAAGGTGGTCACCGACCGGGATCACTTCACCCACGTCTCGGGCCATCCGGCGCGCGACGAGCTGGCGCAGATGTATCAGTGGGTCCGCCCGCAGGTCGCGATCCCGGTGCACGGCGAGGCGCGCCACTTGGCCGAACATGCCGAGCTGGCGCGGGCGTGCCAGGTGCCGCAGGCGATCGTGGCCGAGAACGGGACCCTGATCAACCTCGCACCCGGAGCCGTGGAGATCTTCGATCACGTGCCGACCGGGCGGCTGATCCTCGACGGGACACGGTTGATATCAGACCGGAGCCCGGTGTTGCGCGAACGCCAGCGCCTGCTCTACAACGGCGTCGCCCTGGTCACCCTTGTGGTGGACGCCGAGGGCGCGCTCCAGGCCGAGCCGCGCTTGGCGCTGCAGGGAGTGCTCGACCCCGAGACCGAGGTCGAGGTCGTCCTCGAGGCGCTCGACGCGCTCAAGGACGATATGAGCAAGCTGCCGCCCGGCGCCCGGACCAGCGACGAACGGGTGAGCGAGACCGCCCGGTTGGCGGTGCGTCGCGCCTTGTTTCGCGCGGTCGGCAAGAAACCGGTCACCCGGGTGCACCTGATCCGCTTGTGATGGAATCGCCGGGTACTATCTGCTAATCCGGCCTCGGAAGGGAGCGCGCGACATGATCGGACGGCTGAACCACGTGGCGGTCGCGGTACCGGACCTGGCAGCGGCGGCCGCCCAGTACCGGGACGTTTTGGGGGCCCGGGTTTCCGAGCCTCTGGACCAGCCGGATCACGGCGTCACGGTGATCTTCGTCGAGCTGCCCAATACCAAGATCGAGCTACTTTCTCCCTTGGGTGCGGAGTCGCCGATCCTCGGATTCCTGGCGCGCAATCCCTCCGGCGGCATGCACCACCTCTGCTACGAGGTCGATGACATCCTGGCCGCGCGCGACCGGCTGGTCGCCGGCGGGGCGCGGGTTCTGGGCGACGGCGAGCCCAAGATCGGCGCGCACGACAAGCCGGTCCTGTTCCTGCATCCGAAGGATTTCACCGGTGTGCTGGTCTACGTGATGATCTGGTGGGTGGTGCTGTTCACGGTGCTTCCCTGGGGCGTCCGGGTGCCCGACGAGCACGCGCCCGGCCACGCGACCAGCGCGCCGGCCAAGCCCATGATGCTCCGCAAGGCCTTCATTACCACCGTGATCGCCGCGGTTCTCTGGGGCATCGCCTATGTGCTGATCGAGAGCGAGTTCATCACGTTTCGCGTCCGCTAACCTGGCCCGTCCCGGGGGTTACGATGCCATTACAGGTGCTCGTACAGGGTCACGGCGTGGTCCAATTCTTCGAGCAGCAGCAGATTTGCTTGCGCCGCTTTCTCGATGGCGCCGGGATCGGGTCTGCCGGCCTTCGCGAAGGGCTCCAGTTGCGGCCGGATCTCGTCCCACAGGCGCTCGACGACTCTCAATCGGGCCCTGATTTCCGGGGTCGGCGCGCGTAGAATCCCTTCATCGTTGTCGCCTTGGATCAAGCTCTGGAGCGTGCGATCGAAATTCTTAATGGTACCGCGCAGGTTGCGCCGGTTGTTTCGCTCTTCATAGCCATAAGCGATCAGAAGATACTCCTTGAACATCTTCTGGCTCAGCATCCGCTGCCGCCCCGACACGTTGAGGGCAACCGTGAGCATGGAAACGAGATTGACGTTTCCGCCGCGAGCCCCCCGCTGAAAGGCCGTCACCGTGTCGTCCGCCGCCTGCAAGAGCGGCAAATTCAGCTCGACAATGGTGTCAATGCCCCCGGCCGTGACGTTCCGGCCGGCGACACTGTTGCGGACGACGGTATCGAGCAGCGTCCACAGCTCCTCGACCTTGCCGAGACGGTCCAACACCTCGGGCTCGGTTGTCGGTTGTAGGCCCAGGACCGCATCGCCGTTGCGCAGACCCTTCAACGTACGGTCGAACAACGCCCTGCTCTCCTCTAGATTTCGGAGGTTTCCTTCCCGGTCGATTTTCAAAGCCACGAGCAGGGATTCCTTGCTGATCTTTTGTGTCAGCATTCGCTGCATGCCGGCAAGGTTGATGACGTGATTGAGGGTCTTGGTCTCGGCAAGACCCGCGCCGGCCCCAGTCGCCACCCCCAGGGCGATTACGCAGACCAGCACAACCAACCGGCCAATGTGCGTTCCGGCCGGTCTTTCGAGACAACTAGACGAAGGCATCCCACGTTCTCCAACATCGCATATGGCATGACCGCCACACCTGCATATTGTAGCCGTCATACCCCATAGCCGGGCCCGAATGATCATAGTGACGCCAGGGTTGTGAAGTTTTCGTAAACTTCCGCCGTTTCGCCCAAGATCCGAATCGAGCAATCGGAACAACCGAAATATAATTTGATAACAATGAAGTAAGCGAAAAACTTGGCAGCGTGTCAGGTTGTCGAGACCGAGTAACCTCGACACGTCTTGCCTAGGATTAGGGGCTCGGCCTCACCACCGAAAATAGAAATCTCTGTTCAAAGTTGGCTTAGGTCCAGTTGCGGGGTTCTCGCCTGACGAGTACTCTTCGTTCAAATCCGGATCAGGCGCCAAGAGCCGACTAAGAACAGCCGCTTAGAAGAACGCGAATTTGAGGGCGAAGAGCACGCCGATCACCAGGACGGCGGGCGGGCACTCGCGCCACTTGCCACTGGCGATCTTCACCACCGCATAGGTGATGAAGCCGATGCCGATGCCGTGGGCGATCGAGAAGGTCAGCGGCATGGCGATCGCGGTGATCACCGCGGGCGCATATTCGGTCGCGTCCTCCCAATCGATCTCCGCCAGGCCACGGGCCATCAGGCAGGCGACGTAGAGCAGGGCCGGCGCGGTCGCATAGCCGGGCACGGTCTGGGCCAGGGGCGAGAAGAACAGGGTGAGCAGGAACAGGCCCGCGACGACCACGGCGGTCAGCCCGGTGCGGCCGCCCGCCTTGATGCCGGCCGCACTCTCGATATAGCTGGTGGTCGTCGAGGTGCCCATCAGGGCGCCGGCCACTGTTGCCGTGCTGTCGGCGAGCAGCGCCCGGCCGACCCCCGGAAGATGGCCCTTGGCGTCGAGCATGCCGGCCCGGTGGGCGAGGCCGACCAGGGTGCCGGCGGTATCGAACAGGTCGACCAGCAGGAAGGTGAAGACTACGGTCAGCAGGCCGATGCTCATCGCCCCGCCGATGTCGAGTTGGAGGAAGGTTGGCATGGGATCGGGCGGCAGCGAGGCCAGGCCCTTCCATTCAGAGACGCCGAACAGGACGCCCACGGCGGTGACCGCGAGGATCCCGATGATCACCGCGCCCGGGATCCTGTGCGCGTCGAGCACGATCATGATGACGAAGCCGGCTGCGGCGAGCAGCACGGCTGGGGCCGTGACGTCGCCCAGGGTGACCAGCGTCGCTGGATGGTCCACCACGATGCCGGCGTTCTTCAGCGCGATGATCGCGAGGAACAGCCCGATCCCGGCCGAGATCGCCAGCTTCAGGGTCTTGGGGATCGAGTTGATGATCCAGGCGCGCACCGGCAGCAGGCTGAGGATGACGAAGAGCACGCCGGAGAGAAATACGGCGCCCAAGGCGGTCTGCCAGGAGTAGCCCATGCTGCCGACCACGGTGTAGGCGAAGAAGGCGTTCAGCCCCATGCCCGGCGCCAGCGCGATCGGGAAGTTGGCGTAGAGCCCCATGATCAGCGTGCCGACCGCCGCCGCCACGCAGGTCGCCACGAAGACCGCCCCGAAATCCATGCCCACATCGGACAGTATCGCCGGGTTGACGAAGGTGATGTAGGCCATGGTCAGGAAGGTCGTGACCCCGGCCAGGACCTCTGTCCGCACCGTGGTTCCATGTTCGGCCAGCTTGAACAGTTTCAGCATTCTTTCCCCCTCGGATCTCGCAACCGGCCGCGTGCCGCCCTGGGACCGAAGCCTGGCCGGTGCCGTCGCGCCCTCGCTGCGCTTTCAATCCCCCTCTTGCGACCGGCCATCCGGGCTTATGGCTTTGTTAGCCCGGCGTGGCTAAAGTTCGGCCATGCAGCGCCTTGGTGCCAGTCTGACAGCGAGCCTGTCGCTCCTGCTCGTGGCCGCCACCCCCGCGTCGGCGGCGGATGCCATCCTGCGCATGACGCAAGGCGACTGCAAGCGCCTTGTCGCCCACCGGCCGGCGCCCGGCGTCGCCTATCAACCTGGTATCGATGTGCGCGGCCATGCAGTCGCGCCGGCCGAACCCGAGGGTGATACTCCGCTTCAAACTTCGGAGATCCTTCTGATCCCGATCGAGCTCGACCTCTTCGAGAGCCTCGGCTCCGACCCGGGCCGCCCTGCCGTCGAGGCCAGGGTCCTCATCGGCACGATCGAGCTGCGCGACGGGCGCGCCTACTTCAACGGCCGGCCGCTGGAAGACGCGGGCGAGGCGAAATTGGCGGCGAAGTGCCGGGAGCGGCTGGCCGGGGGCGGTTAGGGACGGCCTCGACGCGCATCGAGCGCGGCACCGGCTGCGTGCTCAGAGCTGAAACCGGATGAACATGTAAAAGCCGAAAATGATCAGACACATGCAGACCGTATTGATCAGGTAAAGCAGTTTCGATCGCTCGGCGCGTCGCTCTTTGTCGGCCAGCATCTGGTCCGGCGAGGATCGCGCCTTTTCCTCCAGTTGCTTGGCGTAGAGATCGACCGCCGTCGTGCCTTGGCCTGTGTCCGGGACGGCGTGCCCGCCGTGCAGGTCGAGCCGAATTGAAACGAGCAGCCCGATCAAGCCCAAAAGCCCGACGCCCAGCCAGCCAATGTAGGAGAAGGAAACCACGGCGGCGATGAGCGCGACGATAACCCAGAAAAGCACGGCCACCCAGAAAGCGCGTTTTTTCCGGCCGTTATCCATTTCCCGTCTCCGATCTCCTCGTCGCCATAGTACCATATTCGGTCTTGTGCCGCCGGTCCCTCGCGGCCGTTCTGGAGCCGCAATTCCCCGCCGTCCGGCCATGGACATGCAAGGTGCCTTCCCATAGTCTCTGCACGCCCGCGGCCGCGCCGGGCGGTGTCCTCTTCCAAGGGCGCCCACACCATGGAATTCAACGTCGAGGAGTTCGATGCGCCGCTCCGCCTATTTTCTGCCCACGCTGAAGGAAACGCCCTCCGAGGCGCAGATCGTTTCGCACCGGCTGATGCTGCGCGCCGGCATGATCCGGCAGGCCAGCGCCGGCATCTACTCCTGGCTGCCGCTCGGCTTTCGCGTGCTCAAGAACATCGAGCGGATCGTGCGCGAGGAGCAGGACGCCGCCGGCTGCCAGGAAATCCTCATGCCGACCATTCAATCGGCCGACCTGTGGAAGCAGTCGGGGCGCTACGAGGACTACGGCAAAGAGATGCTGCGCATCGAGGACCGCCACGGCCGGGAGATGCTCTACGGTCCGACCAACGAGGAGCTCATCACCGATATCTTCAAAAGCGCGGTGAAGAGCTACCGCGACCTGCCCAAGCTGCTCTACCACATCCAATGGAAGTTCCGCGACGAGGTGCGGCCCCGTTTCGGGATCATGCGCGGACGCGAATTCCTGATGAAGGACAGCTACTCCTTCGATCTAGATTATGACGCTGCCAAAGAAGCTTACAACAAAATGTTCGTAACTTACCTTAGGACCTTTGCGCGCATGGATCTGAAGGCGATTCCCATGGAGGCCGACACCGGGCCGATTGGCGGCAACCTGAGCCACGAGTTCATCATCCTGGCCGACACCGGCGAGTCCGAGGTCTATTGCAACCGGGACTTCGTCGATTTCGACGTCCTCGGCTCCGATGTCGAGTATCGGGATGTCGAGGGCCTTGCGAAGATCGTGGATCATTTCACCAGCCTCTACGCCTGTACGGACGAGAAGCACGATGCCGCGGAGTTCGAACGCCGGGTGCCCGAGGACCGCCGTCATGTCGGGCGCGGCATAGAGGTCGGCCACATCTTCTATTTCGGCGACAAGTACTCCGCGCCGCTGGGCGCTTTCGTGACCAAGCCGGACGACAGCCAGGTCGCCGTGCATATGGGCTCCTACGGCATCGGCGTGTCGCGCCTCGCGGGCGCGATCATCGAGGCGAGCCACGACGACGCCGGGATCGTCTGGCCCGAATCCGTCGCGCCTTTCAAGGTCGGATTGATCAACCTCAAGGCCGGCGATGCCGACTGCACCCGGGTCTGCGAAGAGATCTACGGCCAGCTGCGCGGGGCCGGCGTCGAAGTCCTGTACGACGACAGCGAGGAACGCGGCGGCGCCAAGTTCGCCGAGATGGATCTGATCGGCCTGCCCTGGCAACTTATCGTCGGGCCGCGCGGCGTCAAACAGGGCGTGGTCGAGTTGAAACAACGGCGCGGCGGCGACCGGCAGGAGTTGTCGAGCGAATCCGCGCTGGCGCGCCTGACCGCCTGAACCGGATATCCCGCAGATGATGTTTACCGCCTTCGAGCGCATGGTGGCCAGGCGCTACCTGCGCGCCCGCCGCCAGGAAGGCTCGCTTTCGGTGATCGCTATCTTCTCGGTGATCGGCATTGCCTTGGGCGTGGCGACGCTGATTGTCGTGATGGCGGTGATGAACGGCTTCCGCGCGGACCTGCTGTCGCGCATCCTCGGCGTAAACGGCCACCTCACCGTCTTCGCCGATCAGGGTCCGATAGAGAATTTCGAATCCACGACCCTTCGCCTGCGTCAGATCATCGGGGTTTCCAGCGTCGTGCCGCAGATCCAAGGACAGGTGATGGTGACGTCCGGCGGCCGGGCCCTGGGCGGCCTGGTGCGCGGCGTGCGGCCCGAAACCCTGACGGGACGCGCCCTGATCGCCGACAATATCGTCGCGGGATCGCTCGAGGACTTCCGCGGCGAGGACGTGGTCCTGCTGGGCAGCCGGCTGGCCAGGCGACTGGGCCTGACGGTCGGCGACGGCGTCACCATGGTAACGCCGCGTGGCAACCAGACAATCATGGGGACCATGCCGCGCCTCAAGACCTATCGCATCGTCGCGTTGTTCCAGATCGGCATGTACGAATACGACAGCAGCTTCGTCTACATGCCGCTGGAGGCCGCGCAACTCTTTTTCCGGCTGTCGGAGAGTGTGAACGCCATCGAGCTGTTCGTCGAGAATCCCGAGGAAATCGCAGCGATACGACGCCACATCCGCTCGGCCCTGGGGGGTGATTTTCGCACGGTCGACTGGCAGCAGGCCAACTCGAGCTTCTTTAGCGCGGTCCAGGTGGAACGCAACGTCATGGCCCTGATACTAACGCTCATCATCCTGGTTGCGACGTTCAACATCATCTCCGGGCAGATCGTGCTGGTCCGGGACAAGGGCCACGACATCGCCATACTGCGCACGATGGGCGCGACACGGGGCATGATCCTGCGCATCTTCCTGATGACGGGCACCTTCATCGGTGTCGTCGGTACCTTCTTCGGCTGCCTGGCCGGCGTGCTCCTGGCCCGGAACATCGAGGTCATTCGCACCCTGCTTCAGACCCTGACCGGGACCGAACTGTTCCCGGCCGAGATCTACTTTCTCTCGCACCTGCCGTCGAAGATCGACCCCGCGGAAGTGGTCGCGGTCGCCGTGGTGGCACTCGTCCTGTCGTTCCTTGCCACGCTCTATCCTTCGTGGCGCGCTGCGCGGCTCGATCCCGTCGAGGCGCTGCGCTATGAGTGAACCGACCGCCGGGCAGCGTTTGCGGCTGGAGGGCATTCGCAAGACCTTCCGCCAGGGCGGGCGCGAGCTGAAGGTGCTGCATGACGTGACGCTCGAGGTCCGCCCGGGCGAGCTGGTGGCCCTGGTCGGGCCGTCCGGCTCGGGCAAGTCGACACTTCTGCACATCGCCGGGCTGCTCGAGCGGCAGGACGCCGGCGAGGTCGTGGTCGAGGACCGGCTAACGTCGCGGCTTCCCGACGGGGAGCGCACGGCGCTTCGCCGCAACACCATCGGATTCGTCTACCAGTATCACCACCTGCTGCCGGAGTTCTCTGCGCTGGAAAACATCATCGTGCCGCAGATGATCGCCGGCGTGGAGCGCGCCAAGGCCCGGACGCGGAGCGCCGAACTGCTCGATATGCTCGCGCTGGGAGAGCGCAGCGGCCACCGGCCCGCACGGCTTTCAGGCGGCGAACAGCAGCGCGTGGCCGTCGCGCGGGCGCTGGCCAATGGTCCCGCCATCCTGCTGGCCGACGAGCCGACCGGCAATTTGGATCCCCAGACCGCCGATTCGGTCTTCGACAGCCTCATGAAGCTGGTGCGCGAGGGCGGGCTGGCCGCCCTGGTCGCGACCCATAATCAGGATCTGGCCGGGCGCATGGACCGCACCCTCAGGCTGGAGGACGGGGTCGTGGTGTCGGCTTGAGCGTCGGTACCGTTCATCGGGTCCTGTCCCGGTCGCCGGCCCGGGCGCGCCGGGGGAGCCCAGATCTCAGAACAGACAGTGCTTGGCGTAATCGGCCGCCTCGTTGGCGGTCCACTCTCCCTTGGGCTTCTGCTTCAGGTCGGCACACCATTCCTTGCTGCCGACCTCGGGCGAACAAGCTGCGAGTAGAACCAGGACGGCGATCGCGGCGGCCGTGTTGCGAACGTTGGACATTTCCGACTTTCCCTAGGCAGGCCTGCGAATCGGCACCATTTGTTTCAGACAGTGGACGCACAGGCCGATGGCGGCCTCGGTATCGTCGAATTGCAGGCCCGAAGTGTTTCCCGCGCGCCACCTGAGTTCGCCGTGGAACCTGCCGACCGCCGAGTGTGCGATCTCGACAGGACCGGCAACTGTGACCGGACTGTCGAACCGTATACGTGCGCCGCAGAGGGACACGTCCTCAATGACGCCGCTGTATTCCCGCCCGCCGGCGATAAGCGATATGGCCGTCGGAGTCGGAACCGGATAGCGCTGCCGGTCACGGCGCTCCATGCCGTCAAGGGTCTCGTAGGTATAGCGCGGAAACATGGTGGACTCGCAACCGGTGGTAATCCCTGCCACCTTGCTTGGCAGATCTTGATTAACGATTTATGAACAGCGCTGGGCGCGGCGTACGGCATAGCTGGGTGATCGTGGCCCCTTGTCCACAAGATCCTGTGGATAACCCGGGGTTTACCACCGTTTGTTGCCTGCCTGTTCCCGCTGACAGGGACGGTCCCAAGTGGAATTCTTATCACGATGTCGCATGCAGATTTCGTTCACCTGAGGATCCATTCGGCCCATTCCCTGTCCGAGGGAGCGATTCGGATCGGGGAACTGGTCGCGCTGTGCCGCCGACACGCCATGCCGGCAGTGGCGGTAACGGACACCGGGAACCTGTTCGGTGCGCTCGAGTTCTCCTCCGCGGCGGCGGCTGCCGGCATCCAGCCGATCATCGGCTGCCAGCTGGCCGTCTCCCGCAGCGACCCGCCGGCGCAGAACGGAGCCAGACCGGCGCCGGACCAGCTAGTCCTCCTGGTCCAGAACGAGACCGGCTACCGCAACCTGCTTCAGCTGGTCAGCCGGGCCTATCTGGCCGGCGAACCCGGCGAGGCCGCGGAGCTGGAGCTGACGGCCTTCGAACGCTGCAGCGAGGGCCTCATAGCGCTCACCGGCGGGCCACGGGGGGCGGTCGGCCGCTTCCTTCACGAGCGACGGGACGAATGGGCGGAGGGCATGCTGCTGACCCTTGCCCGGCTGTTTCCCGGGCGGCTCTACGTCGAGATTCAACGGCACGGCCTGCCCGAGGAAGGGGAGATCGAGGAGCGGCTGGTCGACCTCGCCTACAAGCACGAGCTGCCGCTGGTCGCCACCAACGAGGCCTTTTTCACCGAGGCCGAGATCTACGAGGCGCACGACGCGCTGCTGTGCATAGCCGAGGGTGCCTACGTGGCCCAGGCCGAGCGCCGGCGTTTGACGCCCGAGCACTGCTTCAAGTCGGCCGAGGAGATGCGCCGGCTATTCGACGACCTGCCCGAGGCGGTGGACAACACGCTGGCCGGTCGCCCCCATCCTGCCCGCCTTCCAGACCGGCGAGGGACGCAGCGAGGCCGAGGAACTGCGCGCCCAGGCCCGGGCCGGCCTCGAGGAGCGTCTGGCGACTCAGACCGGCACCTCCGGCCTCGACGAGGCCGCCCGCGCGGCCAAGGAAAAAGGCTACCGCGATCGGCTGGACTACGAGCTCGGCATGATCGAGCAGATGGGCTTTCCGGGCTACTTCCTGATCGTCGCCGATTTCATAAAATGGGCCAAGAAACAGGGCATTCCGGTGGGGCCGGGGCGCGGCTCGGGCGCCGGTTCGGTGGTCGCCTGGGCTCTCACCATCACGGATCTGGATCCGCTGCGCTGGGGCCTGCTGTTCGAACGCTTCCTCAATCCCGAACGCGTGTCGATGCCGGACTTCGACATCGATTTCTGCCAGGACCGGCGCGACGAGGTGATCCGCTACGTCCAGGACAAGTACGGCCACGACCGGGTGGCGCAGATCATCACCTTCGGCAAGCTGCAGGCTCGCGCCGTGCTGCGCGACGTGGGCCGGGTGCTGCAGATGCCCTATCCGCAGGTCGACCGGATTTGCAAGCTGGTGCCCAACAACCCGGCCAGTCCGGTCACCCTGCAACAGGCGATCGACGGCGAGCCGGCGCTGCAGGAAATGCGTGCCGAGGACCAGGCGGTCGCCCGGCTGATCGACGTCGCGCTCAAGCTGGAAGGGCTCTACCGCCACGCCTCGACCCACGCCGCCGGGGTGGTGATCGGCGACCGGCCGCTCGACCAGCTGGTACCGCTCTACCGCGACCCGCGTTCGGAGATGCCGGTCACCCAGTTCAACATGAAGTTCGTCGAGCAGGTGGGGCTGGTGAAGTTCGACTTCCTGGGCCTGAAGACGCTTACGGTCCTGGCCCGGGCGCGTGAACTGATCCGCGAGCACCAGCCGGACTTCGACCTCGAGGACATACCGCTCGACGACGCGAAGACTTACGAAATGCTGGGCCGGGCGGAAACGGTCGGCGTGTTCCAGTTGGAGTCGTCGGGCATGCGCGACGTGCTGCGCCGCCTCAAGGCCGACCGTTTCGAGGACATCATTGCTGTCGTTGCGCTGTACCGGCCCGGCCCGATGGATAACATCCCCAGCTATATCAACCGCGCCCACGGGGCGGAAGCGCCCGACTACCTCTATCCGACCCTGGAAGGGATCCTGAAAGAGACCCACGGGATCATGATCTATCAGGAACAGGTCCTGCAGATCGCCCAGGAACTGGCCGGCTACAGTCTGGGCAGCGCCGACCTGTTGCGCCGGGCCATGGGCAAGAAGATCAAGTCGGAGATGGAGGCCCAGCGCAAGACCTTCATCGAAGGCGCCATCGCGCGCAGTGTGCCCAAGGACAAGGCGGCGGAGATCTTCGATCAAATCAACAAGTTTGCCGGCTATGGCTTCGTCAAGAGCCATGCCGCCGCCTACGCCATGGTCGCCTACCAGACGGCTTATCTCAAGGCCAACCACCCGGTGGAGTTCCTGGCCGCTTCGATGACCTACGACATGGGCAATACCGACAAGCTCAACGTCTTCCGTCAGGAGCTCGACCGACTGGGGGTTCCCTTGCTGCCACCCCACGTCAACGCTTCGCAGGCGGATTTCGGGGTCGAGCGACGGCCCGACGGCAGTCCGGCGATCCGCTATGCTTTGGCGGCGGTCAAGAACGTCGGCGCCGCCGCCATGGCGGCCCTGGTGGCCGAGCGCGAGGCCGGCGGTCTCTTCAAGGACCTGGGCGATCTGGCCGGGCGTCTGGACAACCGGGTCGTGAACAAGCGGCAGGTGGAGAATTTGGCCTGCGCCGGCGCTTTCGATGGTCTCTGCGGCAACCGGCGCCAGGTCTTCGAGGGGGCGGAAACCTTGATCCGTTACGCCGCGGCCGCGGCCAGCGAACGGGAGTCCGCGCAGGTTAACCTGTTCGGCGGAGATGCGGCGGAGCAGCACGCGCGGCTTACCCTCCCCGAGGTCGAGGACTGGCCGGCCGTGGAACGGCTGCGACACGAGTTCGAGGCCATCGGATTCTACCTCTCGGCTCACCCCTTGGACGCCTACGGCGGTACCCTGGGGCGCCTGCGCGTGACCAGCTATGCCGGGCTGTCGGCCCGGTCGGGAACGGGTTCCGGTCGAAAAAGGCTGGCCGGTATCGTGATCGGCAAGCAGGAGCGCACCTCGCGCCAGGGCAACCGTTTCGCTTTTGTGCAGCTCTCGGATACCAGCGGCATGTTCGAGATAATCGTGTTCTCGGAACTGCTTGCAGGGGCTCGCGACCTGCTGGACAGCGGCCAGCCGTTACTT
This sequence comes from uncultured Kiloniellales bacterium, assembly GCA_947259625.1. Classification (GTDB taxonomy): domain Bacteria; phylum Pseudomonadota; class Alphaproteobacteria; order Kiloniellales; family JAKSDN01; genus CAMYKD01. The sequence goes on from CAMYMY010000030.1 coordinate 21,018, forward strand.
GTCACGGTCAGTCTCGACAGCAGGGACAACGGCGAGGCCCCGCGGCTGACGGCACAGGAGATCGCGCCCCTGGACCAAGCGGTGGCCCAGGCCGGTACGGACCTCAAGCTCTTTCTGAGCGATCCGGCGCCGCTCGACAGTCTCAAGGCGGTGCTGAGGCGCGAGGCGGTGGCCGGCGGGCGCGGCCGTGTCGCCCTGGTTCTCGGCCTCGACGGCGGGCAGGAGGTGGAAATGGAGCTGCCCGGGGGCTACCGGCTCTCGGCCCAGGTGCGCCAGGCGATCAAGGCGATCCCGGGCGTCGTGGTTCAGGAGATTTGACTGGCAAAAGGCTGAAATATCCGGATTTTCCTTGCAAATTTCAGGATCTGCCTTTATCTAGCGGCACACTTGAATTTCGCACGCGGGCCATGTGGCTATCGGGGGAGACATCCTCGAGCGTCGCTCCGGTGTCCGGCTCGGCCGGATCATCTGCCCGCGGAGGCTAAACCGGAAAAGAGGGAAACATGGCGCTGCCGAGCTTCTCTATGCGCCAGCTTCTGGAAGCTGGCGTTCACTTTGGACACACCACCCGTCGCTGGAACCCGAGGATGTCGCCTTACATCTTCGGCGTGCGCAACGGCGTTCACATCATCGACCTCGAGCAGACGGTGCCCCTGCTGCACCAAGCGCTCAACCTGGTCCGCGAAGTGGTGGCCGGGGGCGGTCGAGTGCTGTTCGTCGGCACCAAACGCCAGGCCAGCGAGAAGATCGCCGAATCCGCCAAGAAATGCGGCCAGTACTACGTAAATCACCGCTGGCTGGGCGGCATGCTGACGAACTGGAAAACCATCTCCAATTCGATCAAGCGGCTGCGTGACGTCGATGAACGCCTGGCGGAGGAAAACACGGGCCTGACCAAGAAGGAGATCCTGAACTTGACCCGCGAGCGGGACAAGCTGGAACGCGCCCTCGGCGGGATCAAGGAAATGGGCGGATTGCCGAACGTGCTCGTCGTGATTGATACGAACAAGGAGCACATCGCCGTGGCCGAAGCCCGCAAGTTGGGGATTCCCGTGGTTGCCGTACTGGACTCCAACTCCGATCCCATGGGCATCGATCATCCGATTCCGGGCAACGACGACGCCATCCGGGCGATCAGCCTCTACTGTGACTTGGTCGCCGACGCTGTGCTCGACGGAATTCAGGAGGAGCTCACCGCACGCGGCACCGATGTGGGTGAGGCCGAAGAGGCGCCCAGGGAAAGTCTTCCGGAGGAGACCGTAGCCGAAGAGCCGGCCCCAGAGGAGAAAGCCGGAGAGCCGGCGCCAGATCAGACAGCCGAAGAGCCGGCCGCGGAGGAGAAAGCCAAAGAGCCGGCTGCCGAAGGGCCCGAAGCCGCAGAGGCCGATTCGCCGCCGGCTGTCAAAGCCGAGCCGGCCGAGGTCCCGCAAGCCGAGCGTACCGAGGCCGAAGGCACGGACGACAAGACAGATGACCCGAAAGCCACGGAGCCGAGTGGTGAAGCGTCCGCCGAAGGGAGTGAAGCCGGGCCCGGTTCCGAGACCGCGCCGGCCAAAGCGGCCGCGGCGAGCGCCTGATCGGGTGCGTTCGGGAGATGTGCGCGGGTTTTATGTCTTGTTTCTATAAAACTCTCAAAGAGTTGTAACGTTTTTCTAATGTAAAGGTGGGATATGGCCGAGATTACGGCTGCGCTGGTCAAGGAGCTGCGCGAGAAGACCGGCGCCGGCATGATGGACTGCAAAAAGGCGTTGACGGAAAACGCCGGCGATCTGGAAACCGCGGTGGACTGGCTGCGCAAGAAAGGTCTGGCCGCGGCCGCCAAGAAGGCGGGTCGGGTCGCCGCGGAGGGCTTGATCGGTCTGGCGACCGAGGGCACCCGCGGTGCTCTTGTGGAGGTCAACTCCGAAACCGACTTCGTGGCGCGGAACGACAAGTTCCAGAGCTTTGTCGGCCAGGTCGCGACCCTGGCCCTCGAGGCCGGCGACCTGGAGGCCTTGAAGGCGGCGGCCTACCCGGGCACGGGGCGGACGGTCGAAGAGGAGCTGACCCAACTGATATCGGTGATCGGCGAGAACCTGAACCTGCGCCGCATCGCCGCAGCGTCGGTCGGGGAGGGCGTGGTCGCGTCCTATGTTCACAATCAGGCGGCGCCTGGCCTCGGCAAGATGGCGACCAGGATCGGCTTACCGCCCTGGGCAAGCAGCTCGCCATGCACGTGGCGGCGTCCGCGCCGCAGGCCATCGACAGCGGCAACGTCGACCCGGCGGCCCTGGAGCGCGAGCGCGACGTGCTGGCCGAGCAGGCGCGGGCCTCGGGCAAACCGGAGGAGATCATCGCTAAGATGGTGGAGGGCCGGTTGCGCAAGTATTACGAAGAGGTCTGTCTGCTCGAACAGACCTTCGTCATCGACGGGGAAACGAAGGTGCGCAAGGTACTCGACAACGCAAGCACGGACCTCGGGACGGCGTTGACGGTGAGCGAGTTCTTCCGCTTTCAGTTGGGCGAAGGGATTGATCGGGGTCCCGATGACTTTGCTGGCGAAGTCGCGGCCCAGCTCGTCCAATAGGGGGCTGGCCACCGCGATTGCTTTCTGGGGCGACGATGTCCCAAAGACGTGTATTATGCAGCCCCGCTGGCGTCCGGCACCGCCGGTCCGGCGCCCTTGAAGGGAAGGGCAGGGAGGCCAGACCCATCGGTTCCATGAACGACGTGCCGCAATATAAACGGGTGCTGCTGAAGATCTCCGGCGAAGCCCTGATGGGCGAGCGGGAGTATGGACTGGACCCCGCCATTGTCGATCGAATCGCCGTCGATCTGCGGGCGGTACACGATCTCGGTATCGAGGTTTGCGTGGTGGTCGGCGGGGGTAATATCTTTCGCGGCCTATCGGGCGCGGCGACGGGCATGGAGCGGGCGACCGCCGACTACATGGGAATGCTGGCCACGGTGATCAATTCCCTGGCCATGCAGAACGCCCTGGAGAAGCTGGGTGTGCCGACACGGGTTCAATCCGCCATACCGATGGCCACCGTCGCCGAGCCCTATATCAGGCGCCGGGCGGTTCGCCATATGGAGAAGGGCCGGATCGTGATTTTCGGCGCCGGCACGGGCAATCCTTTCTTCACGACCGATACGGCGGCGGCCTTGCGTGCCTCGGAAATGGGCTGCGATGCCCTTTTGAAGGGGACCAAGGTGGACGGGGTCTACGATGCGGATCCGGTCAGCGTGCAGGGCGCCAAGCGCTACGAGCGGCTGACCTATCGGCAGGTCCTGGCCGAGGACTTGGGCGTCATGGATCACTCGGCCATTTCCTTGGCACGTGAAAACGACATTCCGATTCTGGTATTCTCGATCTACGAACCAGGAGCTTTTGCCGACGTGCTCTGCGGCAAGGGACAGTACACGACGATCAATGGCGAGGACTGAACCGTGGCGGATCCGGACCTGAACGATCTGAAACGACGCATGGATGGGGCGATCGAGGCCTTGCGCCGGGAGTTTGCCGGACTGCGCACCGGCCGCGCATCGATCAGCCTGTTGGAGCCGATCACCGTCGATGCCTACGGTGCCACCATGCCCCTCAACCAAGTCGCCACGATTGGCGTACCCGAGCCGCGCATGATTACGGTCCAGGTCTGGGACAAATCGCTTGTCTCGGCCGTAGAGAAGGCGATTCTCAACTCCGGACTGGGACTGAATCCCGCGACCGACGGCCAGCAGGTGCGCGTGCCCATACCGCAACTCTCCGAGGAGCGGCGCGTCGAATTGACCAAGATCGCCGGCAAGTACGCCGAGCAGGCGCGAATTGCCGTTCGCAACGTGCGGCGGGACGGCATGGAAAACCTCAAGCATATGGAAAAGGACCACGAGATCTCTCAGGATGAGCATCACATGTGGGCCGAGGAGGTACAGACCCTGACCGACGAACACGTCAAACTGGTCGACGAGGTATTGGCTCAGAAAGAAGCCGAGATCATGCAGGTCTAGGCCATGGAGGCACTGCAGTCATGTCTGGCAGGGCCGCCGCCGGCTCATGTCGCGATCATCATGGATGGCAACGGTCGTTGGGCCGCGGCACGCGGCCTGCCGCGCACCGTCGGTCATCGGCGCGGTGCCGAGGCGGTGCGACGCGCGGTGGATTGTGCGCTCGACCTCGGCATCGGCTACCTCACGCTCTACGGTTTTTCCTCGGAAAACTGGAAGCGGCCAGCCCCCGAAGTCGACGACTTGATGGGGCTTATGCGCCGTTACTTGGAAACCGACATCGAAAAGCTGCATGAGAACGGCATTCGGCTCCGTGTCATCGGTGAACGGCACAGGCTTCAGAATGACATCGTGCGGCTGATCGACGATGCCGAGGAGCGGACCCGTGACAATTGCCGCCTCAACCTCACGGTGGCGATCAGCTACGGCGGGCGCCAGGAAATCCTGTCCGCCGTCCGCCAACTGGCAGAGGCCGTGGCGGCAGGGCGCCTCGACCCCGCAACGATCGACGAAGCCTGTTTCTCCGGTCAACTGGCGACCGCCGAGGTGCCAGATCCAGACTTGGTGATCCGCACCAGTGGGGAGCAGCGCATCAGTAATTTCCTTCTCTGGCAGTCGGCCTATAGCGAACTGGTCTTCATCGACAAGCTTTGGCCCGATTTTTCCAAGGACGATCTCACCAATGCGATCAGTGAGTTCCAGCAACGAGATCGGCGATATGGTGCGGCGGTTGGTTCCGGTTAGCGCGGGCAACCTCACTCTCCGGGTCGTGTCGGCCCTGGTGCTAGGTCCAGCTGTTCTCGCGTTGATCTACCTGGGGCCGCCGTATTTCGACATCCTGCTGACTGCGGTTGCCGCCATTCTGTCTTGGGAGTGGTCGCGCCTCTGCGGCCATGGCGAGCTTGACAGGCCGGGGTATCTGACGATCGCGGTCGTTACGGCGGCCATGGCTGCCGCCGGCCTGCGCGAGTACGCGATTGCCGGTTGGATCATAGCGGCTGGGGCCATGGCGGTTGCGGTCCTAGCAAGTCGGGAAACCGACAGACTGCCGTTCTGGTATGCCCTGGGAGTGCTCTATACCGCCTTGCCCTGTTTGAGCATCATGTGGTTGCGGGAACATCCAGATCGAGGCCGGGAGATCTTGTTTTGGCTGCTTTTCGTGGTCTGGGCGACGGACACCGGCGCCTATGCCGCGGGACGCCTGATCGGCGGGCCGAAAATGGCCCCCGGAATTAGTCCCAACAAGACTTGGGCCGGCTTGGCGGGCGGCATCGTCGCGGCGGGGACGATAGGAGCTCTGGCCGGACTGTTCCTGTTGGGCGTAAGTCCGACTACACTAGTTTTGGTGGCCGCGGGGTTGGCGGTATGGTCCCAGATGGGCGACCTGTTCGAATCCAGCGTAAAGCGACGATTCGGTGCAAAGGATTCAAGCAATCTCATTCCCGGACACGGCGGACTGATGGACCGGTTGGACGGGATCTTGGCTGCCGGCCCGGCGGTGGCCCTGCTGGTTTGGTTGAGGGGGGCGTCTTTATAGCAATGGAAGTTGTGTCTACACAGCTGCGGCCCCTGGAGGCGCCGCGCAGGGTAACCGTTCTGGGATCCACCGGGTCGATCGGCTGCAACACGGTGGATCTGATCGAGCGCAACCCGGAGGCCTTCGAAATCGAGGCCTTGACCGCCCATCAAAACGTGGCGCTGTTGGCCGATCAAGCACGGCGTCTCGGCCCCAGGTTGGCGGTAATTGCTGATGAAAGCCGTTATGGTGACCTCAAGGAGGCGCTGGCCGGCACCGGTATCGGCGTCGCGGCCGGTCAGGATGCTTTGGTCGAAGCGGCAGACCGGCCGGCCGACTGGGTCATGGCGGCAATCGTCGGCGCGGCCGGTTTGGCTCCGACCCTTGCAGCCGTCCGTCGTGGTGTCTCGATCGCCCTTGCCAACAAGGAAACGCTCGTCTGCGCGGGCGCTCTCATGGTGGCGGAAATCGCGCGCCATGGCGCGACCCTGCTGCCGGTCGATTCGGAGCACAACGCGATCTTCCAGGTGCTTGAGACACGGCATCTGGACGCGGTGGAGCGGATTGTCCTTACCGCCTCCGGCGGGCCATTTCGAGATTTGTCGAGGAAGGCCATGGCCGGGGTGACGCCGGATCAGGCAGTGGCACACCCGAACTGGAAAATGGGCGCGAAAATATCGGTCGATTCGGCGACCATGATGAACAAGGGGTTGGAACTGATCGAGGCACACCATCTCTTCGGGTTGCCCGAGCCGCAGATCGAGATCCTGGTTCATCCGCAATCGGTGGTCCATTCCATGGTTTCCTATATCGATGGCTCGGTATTGGCCCAACTGGGCCAACCGGACATGCGCACGCCGATCGCCTATGCCCTGGCATGGCCGGCGCGCATGGCTGCGCCGGTGGGCCGGCTCGATTTGGCGACGATCGGGCAGTTGACCTTCGAGGCCCCGGACCCCGATCGCTTTCCGGCGCTCCGACTGGCCCGACAGGCCCTGTGCGCCGGAGGCAGTGCGCCGACCGTTCTCAATGCAGCCAACGAAATTGCGGTACAGGGATTTCTGAGCGGGAGGAACGGATTCCTCAATATTGCGGAAATTGTCGAACGGGTTCTGGAAGCCATTCCGGCGGCGGCCCTGAACAGCCTGGACGACGTGCAGCAGGTCGACCGCGAGGCGCGGTCCCTGGCGTGCCGCCTGTCCAACGGCGGTTGATTTCTGCTACCCCCTTTCAAGAGATGAAATCTTATCCTATTTAAGAGGATAGTAGGGATAGTGTACCATTACTTCCGGCCTGGGCCGCGGCGATCTCCGGTTCGGTTAATGGCACTTAATAAAAACGACGGTACGGGAAAATAAAACAATGGAAATTCCGAGTGGACTATACGGTTACGGCCTGCCGTTCTTGGGCATTCTCACCGTGCTGGTCTTTGTCCACGAGATGGGCCACTATCTGGTAGCGCGGCTCAACGGCGTTCGCGTCGAAGTCTTTTCCATCGGCTTCGGCCCCGAGTTGTTTGGATGGACCGACAGGGCCAAGACCCGTTGGAAGTTCAGCCTGATCCCGCTGGGCGGGTATGTGAAAATGTTCGGAGACGCCGACGCCGCGAGTCGGCCGGACACCGAATTGTCGGAATTGACCGAGGAAGAGCGCGCCGAGGCTTTCCCCTGCAAACGGCTCGGCCAGCGGAGTTGGATCGTGGCCGCCGGGCCGCTCGCCAACTTCCTGTTCGCCATCGTCCTTATGGCCGCGGTCTTCATGGCCATCGGTCAACCCTTCACGCCGCCGGTCGTTGGCACGGTCATACCCGACAGCGCGGCCGAACAGGCCGGCTTGCAGCCCGGCGACCGGATCGTTTGGATCGACGACACGGAAATCAGCAGTTTCCAGGACATACAGTGGATCGTATCGCTGGGGCTGGGCGAAGCGATCGAAATCCGGGTTCTGCGCGACGGAAACGAAGTCCCTCTAGTGGCGACCCCAAGAATGACCGAGGTGACCGACGACTTTGGCAATCGCCAGGAGGTCGGCCGGTTGGGCATCAGCCACAGCGGCATCGAGTTCGTCCGGCACGGGCCTTTCAGCGCCCTGTGGCAGGCCACGGAGAGGACAGGCGCCCATACGCTCGCTATCCTGAAAGCCGTCGGCCAGATGATCGTGGGCGACCGCAGCGCGACCGAACTGGGCGGCCCATTGCGAATCGCGAAGATGTCCGGACAGGTGGCCGAGTACGGCTGGAGTTCGGTGGTGCAGTTGATGTGGCTCTTGTCGATCAGCTTGGGACTGATCAATTTGTTTCCGATACCAATTCTCGACGGTGGACATTTGCTGTTCTACGCCATCGAAGCCGTGCGCGGGCGTCCTTTGGGTGAACGGGCTCAGGAATACGGATTTCGCATCGGCCTTGCCCTGGTATTGAGCTTGATGGTATTCGCGACCTGGAACGATATCGTCAACCACGTGAAGGTCTTTGATTTTATTAAGGATCTAGTAACCTGACGGTTGCGGCTTTCATTTGGGGGAGCAATCGTGAGGTACAAAGGGGTTACGGTCGCAATGCTCGCCGCTGTGCTGGCCGGCGGAATGTCCTGCTACCGCCCTGCACCGCTGTTTGCACAGACGATCTTCTCCGGAGGCATCATCGCGGAGGTGCGCGTCGAGGGCACGCAGCGGATCGAGCCCGAGACGGTGCGCTCGTATCTGCGCGTCAATCCGGGCGAGCCCTTCGACTCCCTGCTGCTGGATGAATCCTTGAAGAGCATTTTTGCGACGGGCCTCTTCGCCGACGTCACCTTGCGGCGGGCCGGCAACGTGCTGATCGTAACGGTCGTCGAGAACCCGATCATCAACCGTATCGCCTTCGAGGGAAACGATCGGATCGACGATGATACGATGGCCGCGGAGATCGAGCTTCGTCCGCGCACCGTGTTCACTCGTACCAAGGTCCAGAACGACGTTCAGAGAATCGTGAAACTGTTTCGCCGAACCGGTCGGTATGGGGCGACAGTGGAACCGAAGGCCATTCAACTTCCACAGAACCGTGTCGACTTGGTCTTCGAGATCAACGAGGGGCCCAGTACCGGCATCAAGTCGATCGACTTCATCGGCAACCGGGCGTTTTCCGATGGCGATCTGCGGGGCGAGATCACGACCAGCGAGTCGGCGTTTTGGCGCTTTCTCTCGGCGACCGACACCTACGATCCGGATCGTCTCACCTTCGACCGGGAACTGTTGCGTCGCTTCTACCTGAGTGAGGGTTATGCCGATTTTCGGGTGCTTTCCGCGATTGCCGAACTAGCCCCTGATCGGGAAGGCTTCGTCATAACCTTCACCCTGGAAGAGGGAGAGCGCTACAGGTTTGGTAAGATCGACCTTACCTCGACCTTGCGCGACCTGGATCCTGAGAGCTTGAAGGGCGAGCTAGAGAGCAAGGAGGGCGATTGGTACGATGCCTCGGTCATCGAGAAATCGGTCGAGAATTTGGCCGAGAGGTTGAGCAATCTGGGTTATGCATTCGTTGATGTCCGTCCTGGGACCGAGCGCAATCGCGAAGCTGGGAGCATCGATCTCACATACAGGATCCAGGAGGGCCCGAAGGTCTTTGTGGAACGGATCGAGGTGCAGGGCAACGTGCGCACGCTGGACAAGGTTATTCGCCGGGAATTCCGTTTGGTGGAGGGCGATGCCTTCAACAGCGCCAAGTTGCGCCGTTCGCGCCGGCGGATACAAAATCTGGGCTACTTCAGCAAGGTGGACATTGCCAACGAGACCGGTAGCGCCCCGGATAGGACGGTCATCACAGTCGATGTGGAGGAGCAGTCGACCGGGGATTTGTCGTTCGGTGCTGGCTTCTCCACGACCTCTGGACCGCTGGGTAATGTCGGGCTGCGGGAGCGCAACCTCTTGGGTAAAGGACAGGACCTCAGGTTGAATTTCACACTCGCTGCCGAGAACTCCTCGCTGAATTTGAGCTTCACCGAGCCCTATTTTCTCGACCGAAACCTCGCGGCAGGCTTCGATCTGTTCCGGCTCACCGCGGACCAGGAGGAGAGTTCCTTCGACGAAGAGCGCATCGGCGGATCCTTGCGCGCCGGTTACAATCTGGTGGAGGATGTCCGGCAGGTCTGGCGCTATACGCTGCAGCATGAAGAGATTACGAACGTCCACGACGATGCCTCGGTGGTCGTCCAGGACGACGAAGGCGCACGCCTGCAATCCAGCATCAGCCAGGAGCTCACGTTCGATACCCGGGATTCCCGCTTCGATCCTCATGACGGCATGATCGTAAGTGTGTCCACGGAGTTTGCGGGCCTGGGTGGCGACGTGCGGTTTCTCAAATCGACGATCGGGGGGGGCTACTACCTGCCGATCACGGAGCAGATCACCCTGGCGTTTAAGGGCGAGACCGGGCTTGTTTTCGGCATTGACCAGGACACTCGTGTGGGGGACCGTTTCTTTCTGAGTTCCGAATCGTTGAGAGGTTTCGAATTCGCCGGGGTCGGGCCGCGCGACGCGACCACCGGCGATGCCTTGGGCGGAAAGAAATTCTACAACGGCACCTTGGAAGTCAGCTTTCCACTCGGACTGCCGGACGAACTGCAGATCCGTGGTAGACTATTCGGCGATGTTGGTGCGGCATGGGGGGTGGACGGTGATGTACAGGTCTTGGATTCTTCCTCGCCCAGGGTGTCCGTGGGTGCAGGATTTTCTTGGCTCTCGCCCTTGGGCCCGTTCCAGCTGGATCTTGGATATGCGCAGATCAAAGAAGATTTCGACGAGACCGAAGTGCTACGCTTCAGCTTCGGAACCAAATTCTAGGCCTATGCAAGACCGGCGACGAACTCTGTCCCGCGTCGCGGGACTCTTGCTGACCCTACAATCGGTATTCGGGATCGTTCCGCCGGTGCAGGCCCAAGCGACCGGTGTGCTTGGCATTGCGGTGATCGACACACAAGGGATTTACCGCGAATCCGATGCTGTAATGGGGTTACAAAAACGCATTGACGCTCAACGCTCGGCCTATCAGGAGGAACTTCGGAAGAAGGAAGAATCCTTGCGAACGGCCGACCAGGAATTGGCACGCCAGCGGACTATACTCTCCGCAGAGGCTTTCGCTCAGAAGCGCCGCGAACTCGAGGAGCAGGTCGCTACATTGCAGGGGGAGGTACAGTCGCGCCGGAAGGGCTTGGAGAAACAGTTCAAGCAGGGCATGAAACAAGTTCAAGAAGTCTTGGTCGAGATCGCCCGGGCAATCGCCGAGGAGCGCGAGGTCGACTTAGTGATCGAAAAAAGTGCCGTGGTCCTTGTCAGACCGGAGCTCGAAATAACATCGGAGGTCTTGAAGCGGTTGAACCAGAAATTGTCCAAGGTCGAAATTACGGCGCCTCAGAACTAGACCCGACATGGCTGATCCTCGTTTCTTCCACGTTGCAGGCCCGTTCAGTCTCGGGCAGTTGGCAGACATTGCCGGGGCCATGCTATCCAAAGCCGCGGATCCGGATCGGCTGATCACCGACATTGCGCCGATCGGAACCGCAGGGCCCTCCGAACTCGGCTTCCTCGACAATTCGCGGTATCTGCCGGCGTTGGAGGCGAGCCAGGCGGGAGCCTGCATCATCGATCCGCGTTACGCGGCGCGCGCGCCCGAGACTATGGACCTTCTGCTGACGGATGCACCCTATAACGGGTATGCCAAAGTGGCACAGGCCTTCTACCCCACAGCCGAAATTGCCGGTGACATTCACGGCACCGCCATAGTCGATCCCAGCGCGAGGATCGGCGAGGGAACCCGGCTGGGCCCGTATGTGGTCGTTGCGCCGCGGGTCAAGATCGGCGCACGCTGTCGAATTGCGGCGCAGGTGGTCATCGAAGAGGGGGTCGTCATAGGTGACGATACGGAAATCGGACCCGGGGCTTCACTGAGCCATTGCTTGGTGGGCAACCGCTGCCTGCTGCATCCTGGCGTGCGCGTCGGCAACCGGGGTTTCGGCTTCTCCCTGGATCCGGAGGGCTATCGGGACGTGCCGCAGATCGGGCGCGCCATCATCGAGGACGATGTCGAGATCGGTGCCAATAGTACGATCGATCGGGGGTCCGGTCCGGATACCGTCGTTGGGGCGGGGTCGAAGATTGATAACCTCGTGCAGATCGGGCACAACGTTCAGATTGGTCGAGCATGTGTCCTGGTCGCTCAGTCCGGTGTCGCCGGAAGCACGATACTCGGGGACCGGGTCATGCTGGCCGCCCAGGCCGGTGTCGCCGGACATTTGACACTGGGGCAGGGGGCCCGGGTCGCCGCCAAGAGCGGTGTCATGCGGGACGTAGCGCCGAAGCAGACTGTGTGCGGCATTCCTGCGATACCCATCAAGCGATTCTTCCGGCTGGTTTCGATCTGGCATCGTCAACTGAAGTCATAAGGCATACAGAATGGATGAACAGACCCGGAAGCCGAGCGAGGAGGCCCCGATAGACGTCATGCGGATCATGGAAATGATTCCGCACAGATATCCCTTCCTGTTGGTCGACCGGATCGTTGAGCTCGAGATCGACAAGAGCGCGGTCGGCATCAAGAACGTGACCATCAACGAATCATTCTTTCAGGGACATTTTCCACGCCAGCCGGTCATGCCCGGGGTCCTGATCGTGGAAGCCATGGCCCAGACCGCGGCGGTCCTTGTGGTCCAAACCCTGGAGAGCGACGCGGCCGGCAAGCTGGTCTATTTCATGACCATAGACGAGGCACGGTTCCGCAAGCCCGTGTCCCCAGGCGACACCCTGAAGATCCATGTCGAAAAGCTGCGCAGCCGCGGCAATGTATGGAAATTTTCCGGCGAAGTTCGGGTCGAGGGCACCTTGGTGGCTTCGGCCCGCTTTGCCGCCATGATCATGGAAGATTGATGGCGGATTTCCATCCATCATCGGTCATCTCGTCAAAGGCGACGCTCGGGAAAGACGTCCAGATCGGTCCGTTCTGCGTCGTTGGTCCGGACGTGGTTCTCGAAGAGTCCGTGGTGCTGCACAGCCATGCGGTTGTCGAAGGCAGGACCCGGGTTGGCGCCGGAACCGAGATCTTTCCCTTCGCGTCGATCGGCCACCGCCCCCAGGATCTCAAGTATGCCGGCGAGCCGTCGGAACTCGTCATCGGCGCGAACAACACGATCCGCGAGTATGTCACCATGAACCCGGGCACCGAGGGTGGCGGCATGGTGACGCGTGTCGGAGACAGGTGTTTGTTCATGATGGGCGCACACGTGGCGCACGATTGCCAGATCGGCAACCGCGTGATCATGGCCAACAACGCCACCCTGGCCGGGCACGTTGCCATCGAGGACGACGCCATCATCGGTGGACTCGCTGCGGTGCACCAGTTCGTGCGCATCGGCCGCCGCGCCATGGTCGGCGGTATGTCCGGTGTCGAGCACGACGTAATTCCCTTCGGCCTGGTGATGGGCGAACGGGCGACCCTCAAGGGCTTGAATGTCGTGGGTCTGAAGCGCGGCGGGTTTTCGCGAGACGAGATTCATTCGTTGCAGTCCGCCTACGACAGCATCTTTGCCGCAACCGGGACCGTGGCGGAGCGGCTACGCGAGACCGAGCGGCACTTCAACGAGAATGCGTCGGTCAGCGAGTTGCTCAGCTTCATCCGGTCGGACTCCGCGCGGGCGCTCTGCAAACCGAAGCTGTAGCATGGCGGGTACGCTCGGAATTCTGGCTGGAGGCGGCGAGCTTCCCGCCCGACTGGTCGAGGCCTGCCGACTGGACGGGCGACAGGTCTTCGTGCTGGCCTTCGAAGGGCATACCGATCCCGCCACCATCGCCGGGGCGGCGCACGCCTGGATCCGGCTCGGCGCCGCCGGCTCGGCATTCGAGATACTGAAAGGGGCCGGGGTTTCCGAGCTGGTCATGGCGGGGGCGATTACCCGACCGAGCCTCGCCGAGCTCAAGCCGGACCTGCGCACGGCGCGCTGGCTGGCCAAGGTCGGCATGAGCAGCCTGGGGGACGACGGCCTTCTGAGCGCGGTGGTCCGCAGCCTGGAGGAAGAGGGATTCGGCGTCATCGGCGTGGACGAGATCCTGAAGCATCTGCTTGCCGAACCCAAGGTTTACGGCCGCCTCGAGCCCGATGCGCAGGCCGAGGCGGACATCGAACGGGGTCTAGCGGTCGCCAAGGTCCTGGGCGCGGCCGATGTTGGTCAGGGCGTGGTCGTTCAGCAGGGGATCGTGCTGGCCGTGGAGGCGGCGGAGGGGACGGACGCCCTCCTGCAACGGGCCGGGGAGCTGCGCCGGGCCGGGCCGGGTGGCGTGCTGGTCAAGATCAAGAAACCGGGTCAGGAGCACCGTGCCGACCTTCCGACGATTGGCAAGCGCACCGTCGAGGTGGCGGCGGTGGCGGGGCTGCGCGGCATCGTGGTCGAGGCCGGTGGCGCCCTGGTCATCGGCGGCGACGAATTGGGCCCGGTGGCCGACTCCGCGGGCCTCTTCGTCGTCGGAATACAGACGGATTCATGACGGGGGCGGCCGCCGGCGAGGAGCGGCCTCCGCTCGTCTTCCTGGTCGCCGGCGAGCCGTCCGGCGATCAGCTGGGCGCGCGCTTGATGGCCGCTCTGAAGGCAGAGACCGGCGGGAGGATCCGCTTCGCGGGCGTGGGCGGCGAAGCCATGGCCGGGCAGGGCTTGGCCAGCCTATTTCCGATCGACGAGCTGGCGGTCATGGGGCTCGTCGAGGTTCTGCCGCACGCCCGTCGCATCTACCGGCGCATCGGGGACACGGTTGCCGCCGTCCGGGCCGCCCGGCCGGACGTCCTGGTCACCATCGATTCGCCGGCCTTCACCCTCCAGGTCAGTCGGCGCCTCAAGGGAAGCGGCGTTCGGCTGGTGCACTACGTGGCCCCTTCGGTCTGGGCCTGGAAGCCCTGGCGGGCGCGCCGGATGGCCGGCTATCTGGACCACCTCCTGGCGCTTCTGCCCTTCGAGCCTCCCTACTTCGAGACACACGGACTGGCCACGACCTGCGTCGGGCACCCGGCGGTGGAGCTGGCCGGAACGGCGCGACCAGACGGCGCTGCCTTCCGCGCGCAGCGGGCGATCCCGCCCGAGGCCCCGGTGCTTTGCGTTCTCCCCGGCAGCCGACGAGGCGAAGTCGGGCGCTTGGCGCCGATCTTCGGCAGGACCCTGGGTCTGCTCGCCGAAGGCTTTCCGGGGCTGCGCGCGCTCGTGCCCACGGTGGGAACCGTCGCGGACATGGTCGAAGAGGCCGTGCGCAACTGGCCCGTGCCGGCAGAGGTCCTGACCGGGACCGAAGCGAAATTCCAGGCGTTTGCCGCGGCCGATGCCGCACTGGCGGCCTCGGGCACGGTGGCGGTCGAGCTGGCCGTCGCGGGCCTGCCCACGGTGATCGCCTACCGGGTCAATCCCCTGACCGCCTTTCTGGCCGCCCGGATGATCAGGGTCGACCACGTCAGTGTCGTCAACCTAGTGCTGTCGCGCGAGGTTCAGCCGGAGCGCCTCCAAGGGCGCTGCACGCCTAGCGAGCTCGCGGCGGCGCTCGAGGCCTTGCTGTACGATCCGGCGGCCCGGCGGGCTCAGCGCGAGGGCTGTGCCGCGGCGGCCGGGGTGCTTGGTTTTGGCGGGCCCGCGCCCAGCCTCAGGGCGGCCCGTGCGATCCTTTCGGTGATCGGGTCTGGCGGCGCCGAACGGAAGATCTATAATGCCTGAAACACCCCTAGGAGGAGCCATGAGCGAAGCAACAGCCGGTGGCGCCGGTGCCGGAAATTTCCGGCTGCTGCACACCATGATCCGGGTCAAGGACCTGGACAAATCGATCGATTTCTATACCCGTCTGCTCGGCATGTCGCTGATGCGCCGGACCGACTACCCCTCAGGCGAGTTCACCCTGGCCTTCGTCGGCTACGGCGACGAGGCGAGCGACGCGGTGATCGAGCTGACCCACAACTGGGGGCAGGAGGAACCCTACGAGCTCGGCACCGGCTTCGGCCACCTGGCGGTCGGCGTGCCGGATATCTACGGCACCTGCGAGCAGCTGGCCGCCGAGGGCGTCTCGATTCCCAGGCCGCCGGGGCCGATGAAGCACGGCGGCAGCGTGATCGCCTTCATCGAGGATCCCGACGGCTACAAGATCGAGCTGATCGAGCGGAGCTGACGGGCTGGCCGTTCTTCAGCCGCGCTGGTCCATCGGCAGGTAGTCGCGCTGCTTCGCCCCCGTGTAGAGCTGGCGCGGCCGGCTGATCTTCTGGCTCGGATCCTCGATCATCTCCTTCCACTGCGCCACCCAGCCGACCGTGCGGGCGACGGCGAAGAGCACGGTGAACATCGAGGTCGGGAAGCCCATGGCCTTGAGGATGATGCCCGAGTAGAAGTCCACGTTGGGGAACAGCTTCTTCTCGGCAAAGTAGTCGTCCTCCAGCGCGATGCGCTCGAGTTCGATGGCGAGTTCCAGCAGCGGATCGTGCTCCACGCCGAGCTCACCCAGGACCGCGTGGCAGGACTCGCGCAGCACCGCGGCGCGCGGGTCGTAGTTCTTGTAGACCCGGTGGCCGAAACCCATCAGGCGGAAGGGATCGTCGCGGTTCTTGGCCCGCTCCAGGAACTCGGGAATGCGGTCCTTGTGGCCGATCTCCTGCAGCATCTGGAGCACGGCCTCGTTGGCGCCGCCGTGCGCCGGGCCCCAGAGCGAGGCGATGCCCGCCGCGATGCAGGCGAAGGGGTTGGCGCCGCTCGAGCCGGCGATGCGCACGGTCGAGGTCGAGGCGTTCTGCTCGTGGTCGGCGTGCAGGATGAAGATGCGGTCCATGGCGCGGGCCAGCACCGGGTTGATCTCATACTCCTCGCAGGGCACCGAGAAGATCATGTAGAGGAAGTTCTCCGCATAACCCAGGTCGTTGCGCGGATAGACGAAGGGCTGGCCCAGCGAGTACTTGTAGGCCATGGCCGCAATGGTCGGCATCTTGGCGATCAGCCGGTGCGAGGCGACCATGCGCTGGCGCGGGTCGGTGATGTCGGTCGAGTCGTGATAGAAGGCCGAGAGCGCGCCGACCACGCCGACCATGATCGCCATGGGGTGGGCGTCGCGCCGGAAGCCCCGGTAGAGGTAGTTGAGCTGCTCGTGCAGCATGGTGTGGTAGGTGATGGACTTCTCGAAGGACGCCTTCTGCTTGGCGTCGGGCAGCTCGCCGTAGAGCAGGAGCGAGCAGACGTCCATGAAATCGCTGTGCTCGGCCAGGTCCTCGATCTTGTAGCCGCGGTGCAGCAGCACGCCCTTCTCGCCGTCGATAAAGGTGATCTTCGACTCGCAGCTTCCGGTCGAGGTGAATCCCGGGTCGTAGGTGAACATCTGCGTGTCCGCGTAGAACTTGCGGACATCCATCACGCTGGGGCCCTCGCTCCCGTCGAAGATCGGCAGCTCCCAGCTCCGGCCGGTTCGGTTGTCGGTGAGGGTCATGCTGTCGGCGGTCGCGGAGGGTGTTTTGTTCATGTTCGATCCTCTGTCTGCGACCTGCTTGGTCGAGGGGGGTTAGCTGCAGCGCAGCATAAAGCCTCCGGGCCCGGCGATCAATCTAGCCGGCGGCCCGGTCGCCGATCCGCGCCAGGGACTCCGCGCGGCCGAGTACCGCCATGACCTCGAAAATCCCCGGCGAGGCGTTCGAGCCGGTCAGCGCCGCGCGCAGCGGCTGGGCGACCTTGCCCAGCTTGACGCCCTCGGCCTCGGCGAAGCCGCGAACCCGGGCCTCGAGAGCGGCTTCGCTCCAGTCTTCCTGATCCTGCAGTCCCGCCAGCAGGCGGCCGAGAATGACGGGCGCCTCGTCCGCCAGCAGCTTGGCCGCCTTCTCGCTGAGCGGCAGGGGCCGCTCGGCGACGTAGAAGGCGGCGTTCTCCGCCAGCTCCTCGAGGGTCTTGGCGCGCCCTTTCAGGCCGGCCATGCCGCGTGCGAGGCGGTCCCGCGCCGCTCCCTCCAGGCGCTGGCCGGACCTGGCCTCGAGGCGCGGGCGGACCAGGTCGACCAGCCGTGCGTCCTCGGCCTCGCGCAGATAGTGGCCGTTCACGCTCTCCAGCTTGGCGAAGTCGAAGCGTGCGGCCCCGCGGCCCACGGCGTCGAGATCGAACCACTCGATCGCCTGTCCGGTCGAGATGATCTCGTCGTCGCCATGGGACCAGCCGAGGCGCAGCAGGTAGTTGCGCAGCGCCTCCGGCAGATAGCCCAGGTCCCGGTAGGTCCCGACGCCGAGCGCGCCGTGGCGCTTGGACAGCTTGGCGCCGTCGGCGCCGTGGATCAGCGGGATATGGGCGAAGGCCGGGGGCGTCCAGCCGAGCGCCTGGTAGAGCTGGCTCTGGCGGAAGGCGTTGGTCAGGTGGTCGTCGCCGCGGATCACGTGGCTGACCTCCATGTCGTGGTCGTCGACCACGACCGAGAGCATGTAGGTCGGGGTGCCGTCGGCCCTCAAAAGCACCATGTCGTCGAGCTGGGCGTTGGCGACCGTGACCGGGCCCTGGACCAGGTCGTCGATCACCGTCTCGCCCTCCTGCGGGGCCTTGAGGCGGATTACCGGCTCTGCGCCCGGCGGCGCCTCGGCGGGATCGCGGTCGCGCCAGCGGCCGTCGTAGAGCTTGGCGCGGCCCTGAGCACGTGCCTCGGCGCGCATCTCCGCCAGCTCCTCGGGCGTGCAGTAGCAGCGATAGGCCTTGCCCTCGGCCAGCAGCGCGTGGGCGCTTTCCGCGTGGCGCCCGGCGCGCTCGGACTGGTAGACGACCTCGCCGTCCCAGTCGAG
>CAMYMY010000031.1 GCA_947259625.1 uncultured Kiloniellales bacterium
GGATCCGGCCGGGGGAAGGGCGCAGGCTTAGCGGAAACGACCCAGACACCGAAACATCAGTCAGGTAGACAGATGATAGAAAACGTCGCAAAGCAGCTGATCAGTTCGAAGAAGGCGATTGCGCGAAGCGCCTCGGCGCTGGGCGGGGGGCGGATGGTCCTGCCGGCCGGCCTTTTGGCCTGCGCCACCGCCTTGGGCTTGCTTGTCGAAGCGGGGTCGGGGTCCGCCGAGGCACATTACAGCGAAGGGGTTTGGGCCACGGCGGACGTCCGTCCGATCAGCGCGGCGCTATATTGGGACGAGCCGAGCTATCCCCGGACGAGCGCGACCCAAAGCATGAACCGGGTCGAGCTGGACTTGGCCGAAGTCGACCTGGGAGTCGGGGAAAAGCTGGGTCGAAGCGACATCGACGGGACCCTCGCGCACTTGCCCGGATCGGCCGTGACCGCGCTCGGGCTCGAGGAGGCCAAGCTGGCGCCGGTTCGGCAGTTGCAGGAGGAGCTCAACTGCCTCGCGCTCAACATCTATTTCGAGGCGCGAAACGAGCCGCCCAAGGGACAGTCGGCGGTTGCCCATGTGGTCCTGAACCGCGTCTCGGACCCGCGCTTTCCCGATACCGTTTGCAAGGTGGTTCGCCAGGGCGGCGAGCGGATCAGGCACCGGTGCCAGTTCTCCTGGTGGTGCGACGGCCTCAGCGACCGCCCGAGGAACCGGAAGGTCTGGGAGGCGTCCAAGGCGATGGCCGGGGACGTCTATTGGGGTCGGTCCGAGGATCCGACCAACGGTGCCATGTGGTACCACGCGGATTACGTTATGCCTTACTGGGGGCGGGTGTTCGAGAGAGGTCCGAAAATCGGCCGGCACATCTTCTATCACGGCCGCAAGCAACGGACCCAGGTCGCCGCCAACCAGGAGGCCGAGTAGCCGGAGCCCCGATTCTAGGGGAGTCGAGGCGCTTAGCCCCCCGCTTGACCGCGCCTCGCTAAGGGGCTCCGGCGCCGCTCGGCCAGAAGACGGACGAGCGGCGCCCCCGAATCTTCAACGCGCGACAGCCTAAACGGCCGCAAGGCGGCCGGTCAATCCGAACCTCGGGTATCGAACCTCTGGTATCAAAGCTCCTTGCCCTCGAAGGGGTGCCAGCCGTCGCGGTGCTCGATCTCGATGACCCAGAGATCCGGGTCGCGCTGGACCGCCCGCGCGATGTAGCCGTCGGCCGCGTCCTCCGCGACCAGTTTGCCTTCGAGCGCCGGCAGCCAGGCGATCCGGCCGTCCATGTCCCGGCTCTGGTTGAGCACCCGGCAGCCATTTCCGAGCTGATTGAGCTTGAGGAGCACGATGCCGCCGCTTCGCTCGCCCCGGCGCGCCACGGTCGCCGGCACGCCCTCGGCCAGGCAGCGCCGGATGTGCGCCTTGACCCAGATTTCCGTCGGCAGGCGCGCGTCGCTCATGGCTCGTTCCTTACAGGCCCGGTGTCCGGTGGCGGTGGACATCCATCCTTGCATAACCCGGAGGCGGTAGCGATATATCAACCGATTATTGCTATTGGAGTTGTGCCCGGCGGCCGTTCTGCCGCCTGTTACAGGGCAGCACACAGGGGATAACCCACTTGACGACGACCCTCTTGGACCCCGCGGCCGGCGCGGCGGGCGAGGCGGCGGCCAAACGCCGCACCTTCGCCATCATCTCGCATCCCGACGCCGGCAAGACGACGCTGACCGAGAAGCTGCTGCTGCTCGGCGGCGCGATCCATCTGGCGGGCGCCGTCAAGGCGCGCGGCGAGGGCCGGCGCGCGCGCTCAGACTGGATGAAGATCGAGCAGGCGCGCGGCATCTCCGTGACCACCTCGGTGATGACTTTCGAATACCGCGGCATCACCTTCAACCTGCTCGACACGCCGGGCCACGAGGACTTCAGCGAGGATACCTACAGGACCCTGACCGCCGTCGATTCCGCGGTCATGGTGATCGACGCGGCCAAGGGCATCGAGGCCCAGACCCGCAAGCTGTTCGAGGTCTGCCGTCTGCGCGACGTGCCGATCATTACCTTCGTCAACAAGATCGACCGCGAAGGCCGCGACCCCTTCGAGCTGCTAGACGAGATCGGCGAGCTGCTGGCCCTCGACACCGCGCCCTTGAGCTGGCCCGCCGGAATGGGCGGGCTGTTCCACGGCTGCTACGACCTGTCGCGCCGGCGATTCCTGCCGTTCGGCGGCCGCGACGGGGCGGCCGGGCCGGCGGTCGAGGCCGCCATCGACGACGAACGCCTGGCCGCTTGCCTGCCGGCCGAACGGCTGGCCGCGCTGCGCGAGGAGGTCGAGCTGGTCAGTGAGGCCTGCCCGGCCTTCGACCTCGAGTCCTATCGGGAAGGCCACCTGAGCCCGGTCTACTTCGGCAGCGCGCTGAAGAGCTTCGGCGTGCGCGAGCTGCTTGACGGCCTGGCTGATTTCGCGCCGCCGCCGCGCCCGCAGCCCGCCGAGCCGCGCCCGGTCGAGCCCGCAGAGGCCAAGGTGACGGGCTTCGTGTTCAAGGTGCAGGCGAACATGGACCCCAATCACCGCGACCGGATCGCCTTCCTGCGCCTGTGTTCCGGGCGCTTCCGGCGCGGCATGAAGCTGCGCCACGCCCGCAGCGGCAAGACCATGGCCATTCACAACCCGATCCTGTTCTTCGCCCAGGACCGGGAGCTGGCCGAGGAGGCCTGGCCCGGCGACATCATCGGCGTGCCCAACCACGGCACGCTCAGGGTCGGCGACACGCTGAGCGAGGACGACGGCCTGCGCTTCACCGGGATCCCGAATTTCGCCCCGGAGATCCTGCGCCGCGTGCGCCTCGACGATCCGATGCGCGCCAAGCAGCTGCGCCGCGCGCTCGAGGACCTGGCCGAGGAGGGAGTGACCCAGGTGTTCCGGCCGGTTCAGGGCAGCAGCTGGATCGTCGGCGTGGTCGGGCAGCTGCAGCTCGACGTCCTGGCGACGCGCATAGACGGCGAGTACAACATCAGGGTCGGCTTCGAGGCAGCGCCCTTCGAGACGGCGCGTTGGATCGAGGCTGACGACGAGGCGGAGCTGAAGCGCTTCCGCGAGGCCAACGGCGCCGCCCTGGCCGAGGACCGCGACGGCGCCCCGGTGTTCCTTGCCCGCAATGCCTGGGAGCTCAACTACACCCAGGAGAAATGGCCGGCCATCCGTTTCGTCGCGACCCGCGAACGGGCCTGAGGGGGCGGCGAGTCCGGCCGCCGCGTCTCGATCTTGTCATTGGAACTGATCTACCGGCCTCTCGAGTCTTGCTCTACGAATTTGCGGGGTAGCTTATAGTTTAGCGCGGTTAGGACATTTGTGATATTTTGCGATCAAACCGGCGCGGCATTCACGAACTCGGGTCAAGCCCCTTTGCCGGAAAAACAACGTTGGCGGCGAAGAGACGAGGCGGGGCCGGCTTCTGTTGCCATACCCCGGCTTTAGCTGATGTCTTCGACCGAAGGGGACGTGTTATGGAATCGACAATGACTGAAATTCAGGCGCTCGTCGCGACCTATGGCGTGAGCGTCATCGGGGCGATCGCCGTCCTCGTCGTCGGCTGGATCCTGGCCGGCTGGGCGTCGCGGGCCGTGGGCACGGGGCTCAGCAAGGTCGAGAAGGTGGATGCGACCTTGCGCGGCTTCCTGGCAAGCCTGACGCGCTATATCGTGCTGATCTTTACGGTGGTGGCGGTGCTCAACCGCTTCGGTGTGCAGACCACCAGCATCATCGCGGTCCTCGGCGCCGCCAGCTTGGCCATCGGCTTGGCCTTGCAGGGTACGCTGAGCAACGTGGCCGCCGGCGTGATGCTGTTGTTCTTCCGGCCCTTCAAGGTCGGCGACTACGTGGAGGCGGGCGGCTTGGCGGGCACCGTCAAGGACATCGGCCTCTTCGTCACCGAACTGAGCACGCCGGACAACGTTCAGATCCTGGCACCGAACAGCCAAATCTGGGGATCGGCGATCAAGAACTACAGCTTCCACGAGACGCGACGCGTCGATCTCGTGCTGGGCATCAGCTACGAGGACGACGTCGACAAGGCGATCGGCCTGGTCGAGGCCATGGCCCGGGCCGACGGCCGCGTGCTCGACGATCCGGCGCCGATGGTCGTGGTCGGCGAGCTGGCGGACAGTTCGGTCAACCTTGTGATCCGCCTGTGGTGCAACTCCGCGGATTATTGGCCGCTCAAGTTCGACATGATGAAAGCGCTGAAGCAGCGCATGGATACCGAGGGCATTTCCATTCCCTATCCGCAGCGCACGCTCCACGTCGTGGGTCCGGCCGCGGCATCGGCGGTGGCGGCAGAGTAGGGATCGAATGGCGTTGGCGTATGCGGGATGACACGGTCGGCAGTCTGTCCCGCAACGCCGAAGATGGCCTGCGTCCTCCAACCTCGAAGCGGAGTTGAGCGGCGGAGACGGCGCGTTCGTCCGTGCAGGGAAATGATCAGTAGTCCCACTTGAATTTGATGCCGACGTTGCTCTCGCCGGTCTGCCCGATGTCGCTCTCGATCGAGATGTTGGGGGTCACTTCGATCTCGATGCCGACCGAACCCGAATCGGCTTCGAGGCCCTGCTTGAGATCGATGAAGACCTCGTCGGTCACGTACTTGCCGGCGCTGAGGCCGGGCTGTTCGTCGTCGCCGACCCCGATCGTCTCGACCCGCAGCACGTCGATGCCCAGCGCGCCGCGCGTGATGTCCAGGACGTTCCCGCCGCCGGCGCCGGACAGCTCGGAGAGCGCGGCGGCAAGCTGAACGGCCTCGATCGCGCTCAACTGACCGGCCTGCTTGCCGAACAGCAGGCGTGAAACGATCTCGTCCTCGGGCAGCTCCGGAACCGAGCTGATCTCCATGCTCGGGTCCGTCGCCCGGCCCCAGACGCGCGCGGTGACCGTGAGGTCGTCGTCCTTGTTGACGGCCCTGACTTCGATCTGCGGATCGATTGTTTCCTGGTCGGCGAAGTGCACGCTGCCGTCCGAGAGCTTGAAAGGCTGTCCGACGACCGACAGCTGCCCGCGCACGAGATTGAGCTGTCCACCGATCTTGGGCGCGTCGAGCGTTCCCTGCACCTCAAGCTTGCCCGACCATTCGGAATCCAGGCCGCGACCACGCACGAAGACCCGCCGTGGCATGTCGACCGCAAGATCCAGTCGGAGCGTGAAGGTGCTCGTTCTGCCGACGCCCGAATCGCTCTGTTGCGCGAACCCGGCGGCGGAGTCGATCTCCACGACCTCGAGGTCGACGACGTCGAGCGGCAATTGATCGAGAATCCGGATCTCCGCGGACTCGGTCTTCAACTGGCCGGTCAGGGTGGCGGCGGCCAAGGAACCCTGCAGCGACAGCTGGCCGTTCGACGCCGCCGTGACGTCGTCCCGGCGGACCAGGGTGAATTTATCCAGCTCGGTCTCCAGTATGAACGGGAAGGCCTCTTCGGGAAGCAGGTCCAGAGTTCCCTTGCCGGTCAGCCGGCCGTCGCCACCGTCCTTGGCGCTCAGGCTCGAGATCGCGAATCGCCGCCCCTCCAAGGCGACGGTCAGCTGGAGGTCGTCGAGCAAGGTGCCGGTCTGGAGATTCTCGTATTCGCCCTCGACCAGCGTCAGGCGGCCACTTGTTTGCGGCTCGGCGAGGGTACCGGCGAGCTCGAGCCGCAGCTCGCTCGCGCCCTCCAGACGATGCGTCGGGAACGGCAAGAACGGCCAGATTTCGCCGACCTGTCCAGCCCAGGACAGGCTACCGTCTATCTCCTGGTCGGAGGCCAACACGAACGTCAGGGCCTTCGGATCGAGGTGCAGGGGAAGATCGGCCGAGAGAGCCACCGGGCGCTGCTTCCCGTCCGCCAGAGTCCCGGTCATGGCGAGCCGGCCGTCCCGCCAATCGCCGTCGAGCGACAGGACCAGCGGCGGGCTGGCTTCGATCGTGCCGATCCGCAGATCGGGGACCATCACCGCGACGCCGCCCACCGGGTCATCCAAAGGGCCGGCCAGCCAAGCCTGCCCTGAAAGGCTCCCGGTCATGCCAACGGTGGGCCAGATCGGCTTCAACAGGCCCATCGGCACCTCGTCTGCCTCCACCAAGGCGGCGACTTGATCGGTATCCAGCTGTGCCTCGGCCGTCAAGCGGGCGCCGCCGAAATCGAGTTCCAGCTCTGTCAGCTCGAGGGTTTCCCGGCCCCGGGCGAGTCTTGCACTGCGCGCCAGTTTGAAGGTTTGACCGAAGCCGTGCCCTTCCAGGCTGGCCAGGTCGAGGGAGAATCCCCCGTTTTCGAGAGCGACCTGTCCGGCTGCGTCGAGCGAGAGAGCTTCGAACCAGCGGCCCGCCATCGCCAAGTGCAGCGTGCCGCTGGATGTGTTGCCCGTGCCGTCCAGCGAAAATTCGCTCAGCCGGAGATCGCCCCGCCGAATACTCTTGGCCGTGAGCCCCGCCCTGCCGTCCCGGCCCCCCGCCAGGTCGTCGCTGTCGAGATCCGCCCGGACCTCCTTGATCTGGAGTGGCGGGCCGCTCCCCAGATCTACCGAGAGGTCCTTGACAGTGGCGCTCCCATGGGCGGCTTGGCGGCCCCTGCGCCCCGAGAGGCTGAGCCGGGCTTCGCCGCCGCCGCCGCCGCCGGCGACGCCGGCCAGGGCGAGCCAAGGCGCGAGATCCGCCGCCTCTCCCGTCAATTCCGCCACGATCGGAGCGCCCCTGAGAGAGAACGCGGCGGTGCCCTGCACCGCGGTGCCTTCGGCGTCCAGGCTCAGGTCGTTCAGACGCAACAGCGGGCCGTCGAACCGATAGTCCGTGCGGCCGGTCAGGCCTTCCACTGGGGCCGTCGCCCGGCCCTCGAGGTGGCCGCCCGGCTTGCGCGGCAGGTCTTGGATGCTGTAGCCGATCCGCAGCTGGCCGAACTCCAGGCCCGCGACCGCGGCGTCCGCGACCGAAAGCGTGCCGGCCAACCGGGGGTCGACGGTGCGGCCCTCGACGCGCCCCTCGAACAGGCCGGAACCGGCGAGCTCGGCACTCAGAGCGGAGGACAGAACGCCGACATCGGTCGCCGCCAGACGATAGTCGGCCGCGATCTGGTTGAACCGCTCTGTGAAGCCCACCTTCCCGGTGAGCTTGGCGGACGTGGAGTCGACCGCGACATCGGTGATCCAGAAGTTGCCGTCGGGATCGACGGAGAGGGCCGCCTCGACGCTGGAATCGCCGTTAAGGAGTGCATGAGAGATTGCTTCGCCGAGCACCACGTTCTCGAGCCGCCCGGCCAGCGGCGCATAGAGCGTCCGACCGAATTCGCGCAGCTCCAGGGTGCCGGCCAAACGGGCGTTCGCTTGCACGTCGATGCCGAGCAGTGGGGCGAGACCGCCGAGGTCGTGAACCGCGATCTCGAGGTCGGCAAGCGCCGTGCCCTCCGTGAGGTCGAAGGTGCTGGAGCCGGACACCTCGGCCAGGTCTGATCGGATCGAAAGCTGATCCGCCCAGAGGTCGTTTTGCGCGAGATCGAGCTGCCCCTCGATCCGCCAGTCGAAACTTCGGCCGAAGATCGGTCCGAGCTCGGGAACATCGTCGAAGGTCAGGGTTCCGACACGGCCCGCGCCGGACAAGGCGCCCCGCAGCGATCCCTGACCGAACGGACGATCCGGCTGGAAGGTAAGTCGGGCCAGGGCCGTCTCGGTCGTCAGGCCGGGCAGCTTGAAATGCAGGGCCGTGGCCTCGAGGCCAATCTCCGGTCGGAGGAGATGTCCCCGGAGTCCCGCGCGGAACGAGAGGCCCTGACCTTCGGCGCCCGGTATCAAATCGGCAACGATCGCATCATCCTCGACGACGGCGCTGGCGCGGGCGTCGATTTGAAGCAGGGCGGGCTCGAACTCGCCGCTGAGCTCCAGATCCGCCACGGCGCCGTCCAGCCGGACGCGATCGAACACCAGGCGCCGCGTTTGCGAATGGCGCCACTCGCCCGCCGCTTGGAACAAGGTCTTTCCCGTCAACAGGCGCCAAGGCAGCTTGTCGGTGGAGCTCTTGTTCTCTGCCGTGCCCGAGACCCGAAACACCACCGGCGATTCGCCTCGCAGTTCGATGTCCGCCTCCAACAGCGCGAGACCGGCGAGCGAACCGGTCAACCGGCCGCGCCAACCGTCGAGCGGGCCGTCGCCGCTCAGGTTCACGACGACCGGCGGCAGGTCGCGGATCTCGAGCAGCCGGGCAATCAGGCCGCCCGCCGGCTCGTCCACGTAGGAGTCCAGCGCCAGGCGGCGATCGGACAGGTCGTAGAGGGCCTTTAGCGCCGCGCTGCCGACTTTGCCGTCGGTGCGTTCGAAGACAAACGAGAGCAGCAGTCTGTCGACGCCCTCGGTCGCCGCCACGCCGGCAATCCGAAATGTCGCGGGAACGCCCAGCACTTCGGGTGCCAGCGCGACGTCCTCGACCGACAGACGTTCGACGACCGTGTCGAACGGCAGGTAGTCGAAGCTGGCCTTGTCCGATTCCACCTTCCTTTCGGTGGTGAAGGGGGGAATACGTCGGACCTCGAGGTCCTCGACCTTCAGGGCGCTCACCCTGAAGGTTCCCGTGATTAGGTCGAGGGGCCGCCAATCGAGCGTGACTTTCCTGGCGCTCAGCCAGGTTCCGGCCGAATCGCTGGCCGAGACATTTATGAGCCGGATGGCGTCCGGCAGCACGCCCTCCAGCTTGCCAACCGCAATATCGCTCTCGCCCGGCAGGCTGAGGGCCTCAGCGACGCTGCTCGCGATCCAGGCACGTCCGGATTCGCTGTGGGCCCAGCCATAGACCGCGACAAACGCAAGCGCGGCGGTGCCGAGAGCGACCCCGAGAGCCTCCGCCAACCACCGGCCTATGCGCTTGATTTTGCTCATAGATCTCTTTCAGAATGCCTGGCCGAAACTTACGTAGAGCTGGAAGTCGTCATCCACGTCCTTCCGCTTGTCGAGCGGCAGGGCGATGTCGAGGCGGAGCGGGCCGAATCCGGCAAAGTAGCGAACTCCAAGACCGGCGGCCCAGCGAAAGGCCTCCTCGAAATCAGGATAGGAGGAGTCGTAGACCGAACCGCCATCGACGAAAGGCACTAGACCGATGCTCTCCGTGGCCCGGATGCGCAACTCGGCGCCCACCTCCAGAAGGGACCGGCCGCCCAGCGGGTCGTCGCTGGCATCGAGCGGGCCGACGCTCTGGAATTCGTAACCCCGGATCGATCCGCCCCCGCCGGCGTAGAAGCGCTTGTTGGCGGGTATCTTCTCGGTCGGTTCCCCTAGAGCCGAGCCGATCCTGGTGCGGCCGGCCAGGACGAACCGGCTCTCGGAGTCCAGGGCGATGTAGGCCGATCCACCCGCTACGGTGGCAACAAACGTCGGACTTTCGTCGCCTACACCGAAATAGGGCGTCAGGGAGAGGCTCAGCCGGGTGCCGCGCGTCGGGTTCAGCCGGTTGTCGGTCGTGATGCGTTCGCCAGTCAAGGGAAGGCCAAGCAGCAGCAATCGCTGTGTGCCGTCGTCGTCCTTGAGGACATCGTAACTGGTCGAGAGTCCCGCTGCCGTCAACCAGTGTGGGCCGAGAGGTATTTCCAGGCCGAGGTAGCCGGTCGCGCTCTGTTCCTCGAAGGCGTCGGTATTCCGCCGGACGATCGCGCCATTGCTCAACAGGGCCTGGCCCGGCCGCCAGAAGTCCGGTTTGCGGAAGCCGGCCTGCGCGCTTTGCTCGATCTCGGCCGCGGTCCCGGACAGCCGCAACTGTTCGGCCCGGCCGAGCAGATTGCGGTGTTCCCAGAAGATCTCGCCCCTTGCCCCCACGTCGGTGGAGTAGCTGGCGCCCAATCCGAAAGAGCGGTGGACGCTCTCCGTCAATTCCAGCGTGATCGGCAGGCGGCCCTCGGCGTCGAGCTCGGTCCCCGGCTCGATAACCACCGAAGAGAACAGGCCGGTGCCCGTGAGATTCGCGCGCGCGGAAGCCACTTTGCCGATATCGTAGGTTTCTTCCTCCCGCCAGGTCAGGAGATTCAGCACGTAGTCCTGCTCAACGCGATCCAGCCCCTCGATGGTCACCGGGCCAAAGCGTCCCCGGGGCCCGCTGTCGACCTCGAGGGTCACCGCCATGCCGCCGGTCGCGCGGTCGACCACGGCCTCGCGGTCCAGGACCTTGGCGAAAGGATAGCCGTGCTCCGCCAGGTACCTCAGCAACTTGCGCTGCGACTCCTGGATCCTCGGAGCACGGGCCGGCATGCCGATCTCGTACCCCAGATCGGCCGGGGTGGGTCGCTCGGCCTGCTCGGGAACCGTCTTGCCCTGGTAGGTGACCTCATACTGGGCCAGACGGTATTGCGTCCCCGTGGCGACCGAAAGTCGTACGATGATCGGCTGACCGCTATTGTCAATTTCATGGTCGATACTGGAGGCGTAGAAGCCTTCGGAGCGCAAGGTCGCCGTCAGCCGTTCCAGGTCCTCCTGGGCGCGCCGCTGCAGGCCGGCCAGCGTCTGGGGCGGGCGTGCGCGCAGGGCGATCAGCTGTGACGATCCTTCGAGCATGTCCATCAGTGCGCTATCCTTCACGCCGGTGATCCGGACGTCGTACCAGAAGTCGGAGCCGGCACCAGGCGAGGATGGGCGCCAATCCTGGGGTTTGTCGCCAGGTTCGTCGGCCTGGGCCATCGGCAAGATGGCAGCACTCCAGACCAGCAGTACCGCGGCAATCCGGCAAAACACGCCGATCCGGCGCCCAGCCCTGCCGGACCATGGCGCGCGGGCCGCCGGCTTGCGCAAACTGGTCGCCAAGACGCCCTGCACGATCCTGATCTCTACCCCTCGAGATGTATCCGGCCGCCGTGCCAATCGCCCGACCCTGGTTGCCGTCCGGCGAGATTCGGCTTGGCTCGATGTGCCTCCACCAGCCGGCGCGACATCGCTTTGGACGACTGCCGCAAGGGTCCGGCTGCCTCATTATCCGTCCGGGCCGTGAAGAAACCGCGAACATCCGGACAAGTTTTATGCGCTTTCACGCAGTCTCGCCGGCTCGGAGGGGGTGTCCTGGCCGCCTTGTTTGGGCGCAAGCGGCAAGCCCATCGAATTTGTCTCGAATTTTAGACAAAAACAAAACTAAAATAATAAAGCGTTAACCATAAATAAAAGTGGTTATCTATTGCATTTGGTTAAATGTTCGTTTATATATCGTTAAGTTTACGAAGCGTTAACCAAGTAAGACGACATGGCATCCGAAAATCGGCAGCAAGCATTCGATAAGAGCTCCGACCAGGGCCCTCGCAATGCCCGGATGCCGGACGGCCGGGGACCGTCGTGCGTCACAGGGAAGGTCGAGGTACATGTTGGGTCGACGCAGAAGCCGGAGCGCACCGGAAGCGGTTGACATCACCGAGCGGATCCGCCGGCGCGCGCTTGATCTCAAGCCCGTCGGGACCGGCGTACCCGCGAACAGCGGCAACCGGTTCCCTCCGCCACGGCCCGCCGAGGCCGACGCGCCCGGGGGCGGATCGGCAAAGCTACTGTCCTTTGCCCAGACACCGGTCTACCGGTTATACGACTCCGCTCCGGTTGAGCGAGCGGAACTCCACCAGGTGCTCGCCGTCCTGAGCGACCGGCTGGAGGCTCAAGGGCCCTTGGGCGATTCGCGTCGTGATCTGGAAGGCCGGATCGGCGCGCTGATCGACGAAGTCCTCGTGGATTTGAACCTGCGGCTCAACAGCCGGGAACAAGTCGACTTGGTCGATCTTCTGGTCGGCGAGTTGATCGGCCTTGGTCCGCTCGAAGGACTTCTCGCCGACGAAACGGTCAGCGAAATCATGGTCAACGGGCCCGACGCGATCTTCGTGGAGCGGCGCGGCCGGGTTCAGGCCACGGACGTGGCATTCCGCGGCGCCATCCACCTGATGAGCGTCGTGGAACGGATCGCCGAGCGCGCCGGCCGTCGGAATCACGAGCTGCAGCCCGTCATGGACATCCGGATCGACGATGACGTCTGGGCCAACATCGTGGTGCCGCCGCTGGCGGTCGACGGGCCTACGATGACCATCCGCAAGGTCGCGCGCGAAGCGATCTCCCTCGATCGCATGGTCAGGCAGGGCAACCTTTCGGCGGACATGGCCACAGTCCTGAAGGTCGCGGTGCGCTGCCGGCTGAATGTCGTGATCTCCGGCGCTTCGGGAAGCGGCAAGACCACGCTTCTGGGCGCCCTGTCGGAATCGATCGCGCCGGACGAACGCATCGTGACCGTCGAGGATACCGGCGAGCTGCGGCTGCGGCACACCCACGTGGTGTCGCTCGAAACCCGCCCCTTGAACAGGATCGGCCGGGGCAAGGTCACCCAGCGTCAGCTGCTGAGAAACGCCCTGCGTATGCGTCCGGACCGGGTCGTGGTCGACGAGTTGCGCGGCAGCGAGGCGATCGACCTGGTTCCGGCCATGAGCAGCGGCCACGACGGCGTGCTCACCACGCTCCATGCCGGGCGGCCGCGCGAGGCGCTGGGCCGGCTCGAAATCTTGGTTCCGGCGGCCTCGGCCGACGTGTCGGCGCGAAGCTACCGGGCGCAGGTGGCCCAGGCCGTCGATCTGATCGTTCATGTCGAGCGGATGGACGACGGCCAGCGGCGCGTGACCCGCGTCACCGAGGTCGTTGGCCTGGAGGACGACACGATCGTCACCCAGGATCTCATCGCCTTCGCATATACCGGCACGGACGACCTAGGCCGCGTGCAGGGTGCCTTCAAGGCCACGGGCCTGAAGCCTCGGTTCATGGACCGCGTCGGCCTGTACGGGCTCGAGGATACGCTGCGCCATGCCTTGGCATCGAGGAGGGAGTCGTGACGATGGAACCGAGCCGGAAATCCCGTCCCCGATACGCAGGCCCGGCATCGGCCCGCCGGTTTGGCCGCTGCCGCGACCGGATCCCGCGTCGCCGCGGTTCCTGGACGTGAGGCGGGCCATGGTCAGCCCATATCTGCTCCGCCCGGTTCGATCGCTCAAGGATGTCGAAGGCACGCGGCCGAAGGCCCATCCGCTCGAGGCCGTGATAAAGCGTGCCCTGAGCGAGGCCAAGGCAGCCGGAAAGGGGCCGCACGACCAGATCGACCGCGCCGCCATGGCGGTGCTCAAGCGACACCCGGATATGAGCGCCCTGGATGCGCTGGCGGCGGTCCAGCAGGTGCGCAGGAGCCTCCGCGCGCCACGGCCGCGATAGCGGCACAGTCCCGGCAAACGGCTAAGCCTATCCGGCCACGGCGCGCTGTGCGAAATCCCACAGCGGCAATCGCGAACATCGCAAAGACTGCAGGCCGAAGCGGGGCGACCCGTTCGGTGCCCCCGGTCAAGCGACGTCAAGGCGATGATGGTCAGCCCCTATCTGCAACGTCCCGTTCGATCGCTGGATGAAGTCCAAGGCGCCAGTCCGGCCGAGGAGCGGGTCGAAGAGGTGATCAGGCGAGTCTTAGCCGATGCCGAGGCGGCCGGCCAGGCGCCGCAAGATAGAGTCAGCCGGGCCGTCGCGGCGGTGCTGAGGTTGCGCCCCGAGATGACGACCCGCGAGGTCCTCATACTGGTCAGGCGCTTGCGGAGCGCGGGAGATCGAGCCGGAAGCTAGCGGCCAACGCCACCGGCCGGCGCGACCGCCGAGATTTCGATGCGGGAGACGCGGCCGTCGAGGCCGTTGCGGCGGACGTAGGTGACCCTGGCGTCGGCGGTGTCGATGTTGATCTCGAAGGACTCGAAGCGCCGCGAGGCAAGGAAGCGCTTGGCGAGGATCTCCGTCAAATCGGCGTCGCGGCCGGCGTCCGGCCCGTTATAGAACCGGATCACCCGCCCCGCCGGGACGTCGCGCAGTCTGAACGAGCGGGCCCGGGTGCCGCCGCAGTCCGGGTGGGTCCCGAGATCGACCTGTCGGGCCTCTTCGAGCGAGACATTGCAGACGAAGTCGCGCCGCGCGTCGTCGCCGTCGAAGAATTCGACGAAGGGGAAGGTCCCGGGGCCGGGCGGCCGGGAGACCGGGGCGAAGACGAAGTGCCCGTGCACCGCGAAGTGGTCCGAAAGCGGCTGGTCCCAGGCGGCGATTGGCGTGACGGCGTTGAAGGCGCGTGTTGGCTCCAGGTGCGCACGGGAGTAGAGCACGTAGTCGAGATACTGCGGGAACTTGTCATCGGCCAGACCGTTCAGTGCCGGATCGATGGTCGGCCGGTAGGCGCCGTCGGTGACCGGCGGCGGATGGCCGGCATCCAGGGTGCGCATCATCGCGCCGAACGCGCCGGTCCTCGCGTCGGCCAGGCGGTCGACGTTGAGGTCGCCGCCGATCAGGACCGGTTCGTCGGCCGGCAGCCGCATCCGGTCGATCAACGCCTTGATGGCGGCGAGCTGCCGGGCGCGCAGCTCCGCGTTGTCGGCCCCCGACTGCAGGTGGGTGGCGAAGAGGTGGAAGCGCCGCCCCTGCTTGTTGATCCGGGCGTAGAGCACGCCCTTTTCGGCGAAGCAGTCCTTGCCCGCGCAGAGCGCGCCGAAGGTCCGTTGGAATTCCAGCTCGATCGGCCATTTGCTGGCGATGACGACGCCGCCGTCCTGGCCGAGGCCGCGGTCGTGCCCCAGCACGCGCGACTGATGGGGGTAGTCGTCCTTGAGCGCCTTCAGCAGCTTCCCGCGGTGCCAGTCGCTGAACAGCTCCTGCAGCAGCAGCACGTCGTAGCCCCCGAGCTCGCCCGCCATGAGCGGCATGCGCTTGTCCTGGTTTTCGGGCAGGAAAGGGCGCAGGTAGGCGTTGAAGGTGAGCACGTCCAGCGTGGTCCCGGGCGCGGCGACGGCGTGCGAGGTCGGCTTCGCGGTGAGCCCAGCCGGCCCGAGCGTTACGAGCAGGGCGGTGACCGCCGCGATCAGGGCTCTTGGCGCAACAGGACTCATACGTGACTGGCTCAAAAGGGGTGGCGGCGCGTGCCCGGTCCATGGATTTTCGCCTCGCGGGCTTAAAACGGACTTAACACTTGCCGGAGACCGTCTAGGACCTTCGCCGGTCGGATGCAGGCGCCCGCGTTTCCGCCCGGGCCATTGAAATGCCGGGCCGCCGCGGCCACCATGGCGCGCAGTCCCCTTGTCTTCGAAAGCCCGCCCGTGCCTGCTGCCCCTTCGCCCGCCTCGATCGCCCGTTCGGAGCGTATCTGCATCGTCGGGGCCGGTCCCGCGGGTCTCGCCCAGGCGCGGGCCTTCAAGCTGGCCGGCGTGCCCTTCGACGTGATCGAACGGCACCGCAACCTGGGCGGCCTCTGGGATCTCGAGAACCCTGGCACACCGATGTACGAGTCGGCCCACTTCATCTCGTCCAAGGGCCTCTCGGCCTTTTTCGACTTCCCCATGCCCGGGGACTATCCGGACTATCCCGGCCACGCTCAAATTCTCGAATATTTGCGCGCCTTCTCCCGGGCCTATGGCCTTTACGACGACGTCGCCTTCGACACCGCGGTCACCCGGGCGGAGCCCGATGGGCCGGCATGGCGGGTCACGCTCGGCAACGGCGAGGTGCGGCGCTACCGCGGCCTCGTCTGCGCCAACGGCATGAACTGGGATCCGGCAATGCCGGACATCCCGGGGCATTTCGAGGGCGAGCTGCGCCACACGGTGACGTACCGCAGGACGGCCGAACTCGAGGGCCGGCGCGTGCTCGTCGTCGGCGGCGGCAACTCAGGCTGCGACATCGCCTGCGATGCGGCGCAGAGCGCCCGGACGGCGTTCCTCAGCCTGCGTCGGGGCTACACCTTTATTCCCAAGCACGTCTTTGGCCTGCCGGCCGACGTCTTCGGGGCGCGGGCAGGGATCCTGCCCCTGCCGCTGGTGCTTCGCCAGCGCGTCTTCCAGGCCCTGTTGCGGCTGCTGAACGGCGATCCGGCGCGCACTGGCCTGCCGAAACCGGACCATCGGATCTTCGAGAGCCATCCGATCGTGAATTCGCTGGTCCTGCACCACCTGAGCCACGGCGATTTGAAGGTGAGACCCGACGTGAAGGAATTCGCCGGCGACAAGGTCGTGTTCGCGGACGGCAGCGAGGAGACCGTCGACTTGGTCCTTCTGGCGACCGGCTACGACACGACGATCCCCTACATGGCGCGCGAGCACTTCGAGTGGGCCGGCAACCACCTCGCGGCCTACCTGACTGCCTTCAACGCCCGCCACGCCACGCTCTTCA
>CAMYMY010000032.1 GCA_947259625.1 uncultured Kiloniellales bacterium
GGCGGAGGCCTATATCCTGACCAAGGAGGAGGGTGGCCGTCACACGCCGTTCTTCACGAACTACCGTCCGCAGTTCTACTTCCGGACGACGGACGTGACCGGCGTGGTGCAGTTGCCCGAGGGCACGGAGATGGTGATGCCGGGCGACAACACCTCGATGGAGATCGAGCTGATCGCGCCGATCGCCATGGACGAGGGCCTGCGCTTCGCCATCCGCGAGGGCGGCCGCACCGTCGGCGCCGGCGTCGTCGCGGGCATCATAAAGTGACCCGTGCCGGGACGCCCTGCGGTGCGTCCCAGGAGCGTGGTAAAGGAGTGTAGCTCAATTGGCAGAGCACCGGTCTCCAAAACCGGGGGTTGTGGGTTCGAGTCCCTCCACTCCTGCCAGGCCCGAGCACAGGTGACGGACCGTAACGTTCTTATCGTTCGGTTGCGGCGCGCCAGTTGTTGAGGACACAGGCTTAGACTATGGCGAAGATCAATCCAGGGCAGTACATACGCGAGGTGCGCCAGGAGGTCGCGAAAGTGACCTGGCCGACCCGCAAGGAGACCATGGTCACCACCGCCATGGTGTTCGTCATGGTCTTTTTGGCGGCGATGTTCTTTCTTCTGGTTGATATGGGTCTCTCCAGGATCGTTAAATTCATCCTGGGATTAGGGGGCTGACCTCAGATGGCAATGCGCTGGTACGTGGTTCATGTCTATTCGGGCTTCGAGAAGAAGGTCGCCGAGTCGATTCGCGAGCAGGCGCGTCAAAAGGCCATGGAGGATCTTTTCGAGCAGGTCCTCGTGCCGACGGAGGAAGTGGTCGAGATGCGCCGCGGCCAGAAGGTCAATGCCGAGCGCAAGTTCTTCCCGGGCTATGTGCTGGTGAAGATGGAGTTGACCGACGAGAGCTGGCATCTGGTGAAGGATGCGCCGAAGGTGACGGGGTTCCTGGGCAACCGGGGCAAGCCCTCGCCGATTTCCGAGTCCGAGGCGCTGCGCATCCTGCACCAGGTGGAAGAGGGCGTCGAGCGGCCCAAGCCTTCGATCACCTTCGAGATCGGCGAGCAGGTGCGGGTCAGCGACGGGCCCTTCACGTCGTTCAACGGCATGGTCGAGGAGGTCGACGAGGAGCGCGCGCGGCTCAAGGTGGCCGTGTCGATCTTCGGGCGCGCCACGCCGGTGGAGCTGGAGTATACGCAGGTCGAGAAGCTTTGACGTTCGTTGTGGCCGGGGCGCAGAGGCGCCCGCGGCCCCTGGCGCGGGAGGTCGGTCCCGAAAGTCCATGGGACGGGCCGTACCGCGCCGCCCGAAGCAGGAAAGGGTAGAAGATGGCGAAGAAGATCGCAGGGTATATCAAGCTGGAGATCAAGGCCGGGCAGGCCAACCCCTCGCCCCCGGTCGGCCCGGCGCTGGGTCAGCGCGGGCTGAACATCATGGAGTTCTGCAAGACGTTCAACGCGGCCACCCAGAACATGGAGCAGGGCACCCCGACGCCGGTGATCATCACCGCCTATACCGACCGCTCATTTACCTTCGAGACCAAGACGCCGCCCGCCGCTTACTTCCTGCGCAAGGCGGCCAAGTTGCCGAAGGGCGGCAGCACCCCGGGCCGCGAAACGGTCGGACAGGTCTCGATGGCGCAGGTCCGCGAGATCGCCGAGGCCAAGATGGTCGACCTGAACGCCAACGATATCGATGCCGCAGCCAAGATCATCATGGGCTCGGCCCGTTCGATGGGCCTCGAGGTGGTGGAGTAGAGACCATGGCGAAGACAAGCAAGCGACTGAGAAAGGCCTCCGAGGCTATCGACCGCAAGAGCCTTTACGGCCTCGAGGAGGCGATCAAGCTGGTCAAGGAACGTGCCGGCGCCAAGTTCGACGAGACCGTCGAGATCTCCATGAACCTCGGCATCGATCCGCGCCACGCGGACCAGGCCGTGCGCGGGGTGGTCACCCTGCCGAACGGCACCGGCAAGTCCGTGCGCGTGGCGGTTTTCGCCAAGGAGGCGAAGGCCGAGGAGGCGACCAAGGCGGGCGCCGATGTGGTCGGCACCGACGACCTGGCCGGACGGATCCAGGCCGGCGAGATCGAATTCGACCGCTGCATCGCCACGCCGGACATGATGCCGGTGGTCGGCAAGCTGGGCAAGATTCTGGGGCCGCGCGGCCTGATGCCGAACCCGAAGCTGGGCACGGTGACCAACGACATCGCCGAGGCCGTCCAGGCGGCCAAGGGCGGGCAGGTCGAGTTTCGCGCCGAAAAGGCGGGCATCGTGCACGCCGGCGTGGGCAAAGCGAGCTTTTCCGAAACGGCCCTGGCCGAGAACATCAAGGCTTTCGCGCGGGCGATCTCCAAAGCCAAGCCGAGCGGGGCCAAGGGCACCTATATCAAGCGGGTGTCCGTCAGCTCGACCATGGGGCCGGGCGTGAAGCTGGACGTGAGCAGCCTGGCCACCTCGGCATAAGCCGACGGCCGGGTGTTTTGGAGGAATTCCGACGCCTCCCCCCGGGGGGCGCCGGATGAGCGGGACGGCGGGGCGACCTGCCGGCCCAACCTGTCCGAGACTGCAGGTGTCGCCGAGAGCCCATGGCTTTCGGGGACCTAAGCCCGCCAAGGGGCCCGCATAGACAGGAGGCGAGCTTGAACCGGCCCTCTGCGACGGGGCCGCAAGGGCTTGAGCTTCCGGGACAGGCAAACCGGACTTTCGGGGCCGATTCCGGAAGTCCTCGTGCAACCGAGGCCCACCGGCGCACTTGGCGGCGGCGGGTTCCGATAGAGAGCGGAGATCATCCGTGGACCGAGCACAAAAAGAGCTGCTGGTCGCCGACCTGAACAAGACCTTCCAGGGGGTGACCCTGGTGGTCGTTACGCACCAGACGGGGCTGACGGTCGCCGAGGTTACCGACCTGCGACGGCGGATCAGGGCGGCGGGCGCCAGCTTCAAGGTGTCGAAGAACCGGCTCACGCGGCGCGCTCTTGAGGGCACGAAGTTCCAGGCGCTGCAATCCCTGCTGATCGGACCGACGGCGATGGCGTATTCGTCGGATCCGGTGGCGGCGGCCAAGATCTGCGTGGAGTTCGCGAACAAGAACGACAAGCTGACCATCATCGGCGGCGCGCTCGGCGAACAGGTCCTTGACGTCGAAGGCGTCAAGGCGCTCGCCAAGTTGCCGTCCTTGGACGAGCTGCGCGGCAAGCTCGTCGGCCTCCTGCAGGCACCGGCCGTCAAACTGGCCGGCGTCACGCAGGCTCCGGCCGGCCAGTTGGCCCGCGTGTTCAGCGCTTACGGCTCTCAAAACGAAGCCGCTTGAGTTCCATTGAGGACTGAAGTTCAAGCCTAGGAGAATGAGGAAAAATGGCTGATCTGGATAAACTGGTTGATGAGCTCTCGAAGCTCACTGTGATCGAGGCCGCCGAGCTTTCCAAGAAGCTCGAGGAGGTCTGGGGCGTTTCTGCCGCGGCGCCGGTCGCCGTGGCCGCAATGCCCGGGGCCGGCGAGGTCGCCGAGGCGGCCGCCGAACAAACCGAGTTCGACGTCATCCTGGCCGTAATCGGCGACAAGAAGATCAACGTCATCAAAGAGGTGCGCGCCATGACCGGACTGGGCCTCAAGGAGGCCAAGGACTTGGTCGAGGCCGCGCCGAAGGCGATCAAGGAGGGCGTCGGCAAGGGCGAGGCGGAAGAGGCCAAG
Source organism: uncultured Kiloniellales bacterium (assembly GCA_947259625.1). Classification (GTDB taxonomy): domain Bacteria; phylum Pseudomonadota; class Alphaproteobacteria; order Kiloniellales; family JAKSDN01; genus CAMYKD01. The sequence continues at coordinate 3,680 of CAMYMY010000032.1, forward strand.
AAAAAGCTCGAGGAGGTCGGTGCGACGGTCGAGCTCAAGTAGTTTGACTGTATTGAAAAGCGACGGGAACCGGCCGGCGGGCGCTGTGACAGGCGCACGCCGAGCCGTTCCTACGCGCTTTGATGCCCGGTCCGCCGCAGACTGGGCACAGCCCCGCCGGGTGGCGGGGCAGAACGACGACCGCCGCTCAAAGGGGCCGGACCGCCGCCTTTCAAAGAGCCGAGTGCCCCGCAAAGGCTCCGCATGGCGGGACACGATGAAGCTGACGAGGACATGACATGACGAGATCGTTCACCGGTCGCAAGCGTATCCGCAGGCATTTCGGTCGCATTCCCGAGATTACCCAGATGCCGAACCTGATCGAGGTGCAGAAGACCTCCTACGACCAGTTTCTGCAGATGGTGGAGACCCCCGACGAGCGCCAGCACAACGGTTTGCAGGAGGCGTTCAAATCGGTCTTTCCGATCAGGGACTTCGCGGAACGCGCCGAGCTTCAGTTCGTACACTACGAGCTGGAGGAGCCGAAGTACGACGTCGAGGAGTGTCAGCAGCGCGGCATGACCTATGCGGCGCCCCTCAAGGTGACATTGCGGCTGGTCGTGTGGGACGTCGACGAGGATACGGGCGCCCGTTCGATCCGCGATATCAAGGAGCAGGACGTCTACATGGGCGACATGCCCCTGATGACGCCCAACGGCACTTTCGTCATCAACGGCACCGAGCGGGTCATCGTCAGCCAGATGCACCGAAGCCCGGGCGTGTTCTTCGACCACGACCGGGGCAAGACCCACTCCTCGGGCAAGTATCTCTTTGCCGCCCGGGTGATCCCCTATCGCGGCTCCTGGCTCGACTTCGAGTTCGACGCCAAGGACCTGGTCTATGTGCGCATCGACCGCCGCCGCAAGCTCCCGGCCACCACCTTGCTGTTGGCGCTCGACAGCGATGCGACCGCGGAGGTCAGGGCCGAACGCAAGGCCGCGGGACAGAAGCTCGAGCCGCACGAGGCGGTCGGCATGTCGCCGGAGGAGATCCTCGACCGCTTCTACGACAACGTGGCCTTCAGCCGGGTCGACGAAGGCTGGCGCACGGCGTTCAATTCCGAGCGACTGCGCGGCATCAAGCTGACGAGCGATCTGGTCGACGCAAAGACCAAGAAGGTCGTGGCCGAGGCCGGGACCAAGATCACGCCGCGCCTGGCCAAGAAGCTGGTCAAGGAGGGGCTCGAAGAGCAGCTGGTTTCCGACGAGGAGTTGGTCGGCAAGTATGTTGCCAACGACTTCATCGATTCGAAGACCGGCGAGGTGCTTTGCGAAGCCGGCGACGAGCTGACCGAAGCGTTGATCGGCCAGCTGGTCGAGAGTGGTATCGTCGAAATCGCGACCCTGGCGATCGACCACATCAATGTCGGATCCTATATCCGCAACACCTTGGCGCTCGACAAGAACACCTCCCGCGAAGAGGCGCTGATCGACATCTACCGGGTGATGCGCCCCGGCGAGCCGCCGACCCTCGAAACCGCCGAGACCATGTTCAACGGCCTGTTCTTCGATGGCGAGCGCTACGACCTGTCTTCGGTCGGCCGGGTCAAGATGAACTCCCGTCTCGGCTTCGACACCGACGATTCGCTGCGCACGCTGCGCAAGCAGGACATCCTGGAGATCGTCCAGGTGCTTTGCGAACTGAAGGACGGCAAGGGCGAGATCGACGATATCGATCACCTGGGCAACCGCCGGGTGCGTTCGGTCGGCGAGCTCATGGAGAACCAGTACCGGGTCGGGCTGCTGCGCATGGAGCGGGCGATCAGGGAGCGCATGAGTTCGGTCGAGATCGATTCGGTCATGCCGCACGACCTGATCAACGCCAAGCCGGCGGCCGCCGCCGTGCGCGAGTTCTTCGGCTCCTCGCAGCTCTCGCAGTTCATGGACCAGACCAACCCGCTCAGCGAAATCACCCATAAGCGGCGCCTCTCGGCGCTCGGGCCGGGCGGCCTGACGCGCGAGCGGGCCGGCTTCGAGGTGCGTGACGTGCACCCGACCCACTATGGCCGGATCTGCCCGATCGAAACGCCGGAAGGCCCCAACATCGGCCTGATCAATTCCCTGGCCACCTATGCCCGGGTCAACCAGTACGGTTTCATCGAGAGTCCGTACCGCCGGGTCGTGGACAGCAAGGTGACGGACGAGGTGGTCTATCTTTCGGCGATGGACGAGGGGCGCTATACGATTGCTCAGGCCAACGCCGAGATCGACAAGAACGGACGCCTGACCGAGGACCTGACGTCCTGCCGGCGCGGCGGCGAGTACCTGGTCGCCCGGCCGGGGGATGTCGAGTTCATCGACGTCTCGCCCAAGCAGCTCGTTTCGGTCGCCGCGGCGCTCATTCCCTTCCTCGAGAACGACGACGCCAACCGTGCGCTCATGGGCTCCAATATGCAGCGTCAGGCGGTGCCTCTTCTGCAGTCCGAGGCGCCGCTGGTCGGCACCGGCATGGAGGAGACGGTGGCCCGGGATTCCGGCGTGGCGATCGCCGCGCGGCGTTCGGGCGTGGTCGACCAGGTCGACGCGACGCGCATCGTCGTGCGGGTGACCGAGGAGACCTCGAGCGGCGAGCAGGCGGTGGACATCTACAATCTGTTGAAGTTCCAACGGTCCAACCAGAACACCTGCATCACCCAGCGACCCTTGGTGCGGGTCGGCGATAACGTGGAGCGTGGCGACATCGTCGCCGACGGGCCGTCGACCAATCTGGGCGAGCTGGCGCTCGGCCGCAACGTGCTCTGCGCCTTCATGCCGTGGCAGGGCTACAACTTCGAGGATTCGATCCTGATCTCCGAGCGGATCGTGCGCGACGACGTGTTCTCGTCGATCCACATCGAGGAGTTCGAGGTCATGGCCCGCGATACCAAGCTGGGCCAGGAGGAGATCACCCGGGACATTCCGAACGTCGGCGAGGACGCGCTGAGGAACCTGGACGAGGCCGGCATGGTCTACATCGGGGCCGAGGTGCAGCCCAGCGACATTCTGGTGGGCAAGGTGACGCCCAAGGGCGAATCGCCCATGACGCCGGAGGAAAAGCTGCTGCGCGCAATCTTCGGCGAGAAGGCCTCGGACGTGCGTGACACTTCGCTCCGTGTGCCGCCGGGCGTCACCGGCACGGTGGTCAACGTACGGGTCTTCGCGCGCCGCGGCGTCGACAAGGACGAGCGCGCGCTGGCCATCGAGCGCGCCGAGATCGAGCGCCTGGCCAAGGACCGCGACGACGAGAAGGCGATCCTCGAGCGCAGTTTCTACGGCCGCCTCAAAGACCTGTTGATCAACCAGACCGCCGTCGCCGGGCCGAAGGGCTTCGAAACCGGGGGCAAGCTGACCGAAAAGACGCTGTCCGACTTTACCCCCGGCCAATGGCGCCACATCGCGGTCAAGAACGACGGTCGTCAGGCCGACATCGAGGCGTTGAACAAGCAGTTCGACGGATCCATAGACGAGTTGACCAAGCGCTTCGAGAACAAGGTGGACAAGCTGCAGCGCGGCGATGAGCTGCCGCCGGGCGTCATGAAGATGGTCAAGGTCTTCGTCGCGGTGAAGCGCAAGCTGCAACCTGGCGACAAGATGGCCGGCCGGCACGGCAACAAGGGCGTGATCTCCAAGATCGTTCCGATGGAGGACATGCCCTATACCGAGGAAGGCACCCCGGTCGATATCGTGCTCAACCCGCTGGGCGTGCCCAGCCGCATGAACGTCGGCCAGATCCTCGAGACCCACCTGGGCTGGGCCTGCGACGGGCTGGGCCGGCAGGTCGGCGAACTGCTCGACCAGGTGCAGCGGGGCGCCAGTGTCGAGCCGCTACGCAAGAAGCTCAAGGTGATCTACGGCGACAAGACCTTCAAGAGCGAGGTCGCCGAAATGTCCGATGACGAGCTGTTCGAGCTGTGCGGCAATTTGCGCGAGGGTATCCCGATCGCCTCGCCGGTGTTCGACGGCGCGCGCGAGGAGGACATCCTGGAAATGCTGGATCGGGCCGGGCTGGACAGCTCCGGACAGGTGACCCTGGTCGACGGCCGCACGGGCGAGTCGTTCCACCGCCCGGTCACGGTCGGCTATATCTACATGTTGAAGCTGCACCATCTGGTGGACGACAAGATCCATGCCCGCTCGATCGGTCCCTACAGCCTGGTGACCCAGCAGCCGCTGGGCGGCAAGGCGCAGTTCGGCGGCCAGCGTTTCGGCGAGATGGAGGTCTGGGCGCTCGAGGCCTACGGGGCCGCCTATACCCTGCAGGAGATGCTCACCGTCAAGTCGGACGACGTCTCCGGCCGAACCAAGGTTTACGAGGCGATCGTCAAGGGCGACGACAACTTCGAGGCCGGCATACCCGAATCCTTCAACGTGCTGGTCAAGGAGCTGCGCTCGCTTGGCCTCAATGTGGAATTGAAACAGGACGGCTACTGAACCCGGTGGCCGGGCGGGTTTCGTCCCGCCTGCCTCCGTTGTCGCAGGTAGATGCCCTAGTTGGACCCAGGTTTTTTCAATCGGGAGATACCGATGAACGAGTTGATGAACTTCTTTGGCCAGCCGACCGGCCCTCAGAGCTTCGATCAGATCCGCATCTCGATCGCCAGCCCCGAGCGTATCCGGTCGTGGTCGTACGGTGAGATCAAGAAGCCGGAAACCATCAACTATCGCACCTTCAAGCCGGAGCGCGACGGCCTGTTCTGCGCCCGCATCTTCGGCCCGATCAAGGACTACGAGTGCCTTTGCGGCAAGTACAAGCGGATGAAGTATCGCGGCATCATCTGCGAAAAGTGCGGCGTGGAGGTGACCTTGTCCAAGGTGCGCCGCGATCGCATGGGCCATATCGAGCTGGCCAGCCCGGTGGCGCACATCTGGTTCCTCAAGTCCCTGCCGAGCCGGATCGGGCTGCTGCTCGACCTGACGCTCAAGGATCTGGAGCGGGTCCTCTATTTCGAGAGTTTCGTCGTGGTCGAACCCGGGCTCACCCCGCTCAAGCAGCACCAGCTCCTATCCGAGGACGAATACCTCGATGCCCAGGACGAGTACGGCGAGGACGCCTTCACCGCGATGATCGGCGCCGAGGCCATGAAGTCCATGCTGAGCGCCCTCGAGCTGGAGGAGGAGCGCAAGCTGCTGCGTGTCGATCTCAAGGAGACCAACTCCGAGGCCAAGCGCAAGAAGTACGTCAAGCGGCTCAAGCTGATCGAGGCCTTCCTCGAATCGGGCGCCCGCCCGGAGTGGATGATCCTGGACTGCGTGCCGATCATTCCGCCGGAACTCCGGCCCCTGGTGCCGCTCGACGGGGGCCGCTTCGCGACCTCGGATCTGAACGATCTCTACCGGCGCGTGATCAACCGCAACAACCGGTTGAAACGTCTGATCGAGCTGCGCGCGCCCGACATCATCGTGCGCAACGAAAAGCGCATGCTCCAGGAATCGGTAGACGCGCTGTTCGACAACGGGCGCCGCGGCCGGGTCATCACCGGTGCGAACAAGCGGCCCCTGAAGTCGCTCAGCGACATGCTGAAGGGCAAGCAGGGCCGGTTCCGCCAGAACCTGCTCGGCAAGCGCGTGGACTACTCCGGCCGCTCGGTCATCGTGGTCGGTCCGGAGCTCAAGCTGCACCAGTGCGGTCTGCCCAAGAAGATGGCCTTGGAGCTGTTCAAGCCTTTCATTTACTCCAGGCTCGAGCTCTACGGCATGGCCTCGACGATCAAGGCGGCCAAGCGCATGGTCGAGAAGGAGCGGCCCGAGGTCTGGGACATCCTGGAAGAGGTGATCCGCGAGCATCCGGTCCTGCTGAACCGGGCGCCGACGCTGCACCGTCTCGGCATCCAGGCCTTCGAGCCGGTGTTGATCGAGGGCAAGGCGATCCAGCTGCATCCCCTGGTTTGCACCGCCTTTAACGCCGACTTCGACGGCGACCAGATGGCGGTGCACGTGCCGTTGTCGCTCGAGGCGCAGCTCGAGGCCCGCGTCCTCATGATGTCGACCAACAATATCCTGTCGCCGGCCAGCGGCAAGCCGATCATCGTGCCCTCCCAGGACATCGTGCTCGGACTCTACTACCTGACCATGGAGAGCGAGGGCGAGCCCGGCGAGGGCATGGCCTTCGGCGACATGGGCGAAATCCAGCATGCACTGGATGCGGGCGCCGTGACCCTGCACAGCAAGATCAAGGCGCGCTACACGGGGCTGGACCCGGACGGCAACGCGGTCACCTCGGTGGTCGAAACGACGCCGGGCCGGATGCTGCTCTCGGAGGTGTTGCCGAGCAGCCCCGCGGTCCCCTTCAGTCTGATCAACAGGCTGGTGACCAAGAAGGAGATCACCGAGGTCATCGACATCGTCTACCGCCACTGCGGTCAGAAGGAAACGGTGATCTTCGCCGACCGGGTCATGGCGCTCGGTTTCGGCCACGCCTGCAAGGCCGGGATTTCCTTCGGCAAGGACGATCTGATCGTGCCCCAGGCCAAGAGCAGGCTTGTCGAGCAGGCTCAGCGCCAGGTCAAGGAGTTCGAGCAGCAGTACCTGGACGGCCTGATCACCCGCGGCGAGAAGTACAACAAGGTGGTGGACGTCTGGTCGACCTGCACGGACGAGGTGGCCGACGAGATGATGAAGGTCATGTCCGGCCAGACCGGGCGCGACGTCAACTCGGTCTACATGATGGCCCATTCGGGCGCCCGCGGTTCGGCGGCCCAGATCAAGCAGCTCGCCGGGATGCGCGGCCTGATGGCCAAGCCCTCGGGCGAGATCATCGAGACGCCGATCATCTCGAACTTCAAGGAAGGCCTGAGCGTGCTGGAGTACTTCAACTCCACCCACGGCGCCCGAAAGGGCCTGGCCGACACGGCGCTGAAGACGGCGAACTCGGGCTATCTCACCCGCCGGCTGGTCGACGTGGCGCAGGACGCGATCATCATCGAACACGACTGCGGCACCGAATTGGGGCTCACGGTCCAGGCGGTGATCGAAGGTGGCGAAGTGATCGCGCCGCTGGCCGACCGCGTGCTGGGCCGCACGGCCGCGCTCGACATCGTGGACCCGCTGTCGGGCGAGGTGATCGTGCCGGCTTCCGTGCTGATCGACGAGGAGAAGGTCGACTTGATCGAGCGCGCCGGCATTGACTCGCTACAGATCCGCTCGGTCCTGACCTGCGAGTCGCGCGGCGGCGTCTGCGGGACCTGCTATGGCCGCGACTTGGCGCGCGGCACGCCGGTCAATATCGGCGAGGCGGTCGGCGTGATCGCCGCGCAGTCGATCGGCGAGCCCGGCACCCAGCTTACCATGCGCACCTTCCACATCGGCGGGGCCGCGCAGCGCGGTGCCGAGCAGTCGAGCGTCGAGGCCCCGGTCGAGGCCACGGTCGGGATCAAGAACCGCAACGTGGTGATCAACTCCGAAGGCGTGCCCGTGGTCATGGGACGCAACCTGGAGATCGTCCTGACCGACAGCTCGGATCGCGAGCGGGCACGTCATCGCGTGCCCTATGGCGCCAAGCTGCTGGCCGACGAGGGGGCCACGGTCGCCAAGGGCCAGAAACTGGCCGAATGGGACCCCTATACCCTGCCGATCATCACCGAGAGGGAGGGTATCGCCAGCTACGTGGACCTGATCGAGGGCGTGTCCATGCGCGAGGTGATGGACGAGACCACGGGCATTTCCAACCGGGTGGTGGTCGACTGGAAGCAGCAGCCGCGGGGCGCGGAGCTGAAGCCACGCGTCACCCTGCGCGACGAGGACAACGAGGTGATCACGCTGGCCAATGGTCTCGAGGCCCGCTACTTCATGTCCGTCGACGCAATCCTCTCGGTCGATAACGGCGCCCCTGTCAGAGCCGGCGACGTGCTGGCCCGCATTCCGCGCGAAACCTCGAAAACCCGCGACATCACCGGCGGTCTGCCCCGCGTCGCCGAGCTGTTCGAGGCGCGCAAGCCCAAGGACTACGCGATCATCAGCGACCTCGAGGGGCGGGTCCAGTTCGGCAAGGACTACAAGACCAAGCGCCGGATCGTCGTGGTGCCGGAGGAAGACGGTGCCGAGCCCAAGGAGTTTATGATCCCCAAGGGCAAACACATCTCGGTCCAGGAAGGCGACTACGTCCAGGTCGGTGACCTGCTGATGGACGGCAACCCGGTGCCGCACGATATTCTCGATGCTCTCGGCGTCGCGGCGCTGGCCGAATACCTGACCAACGAAATCCAGAGCGTCTATCGCCTGCAGGGCGTGAAGATCAACGACAAGCACATCGAGGTGATCGTCCGCCAGATGCTGCAGAAGGTCGAGATCACCGACGCCGGTGATACCACCTTCCTGGTGGGCGAGCAGGCGGACCGCGAGGAGTTCGAGGCGGTCAACCGGAAGGTGACCGGCGAGGGCGGCGCGCCGGCGGGCGGCACCCCGGTCCTGCAGGGTATCACAAAGGCGAGCCTGCAGACCCGGTCGTTCATCTCGGCGGCGTCGTTCCAGGAGACCACCCGCGTGCTCACCGAGGCGGCCGTGCAGGGCAAGCACGACGACCTCATCGGCCTGAAGGAGAACGTCATCGTCGGCCGCCTGATTCCGGCGGGGACCGGGTCGGTGATGAGCCGCGTGAAGCGGATTGCCGCGGAGCGCGACCGGGAGGTGCTTGAAGAGCGCGAGAAGCAGGCGGCCCTGACCGAAGCCCAGGACCAGCCGGAGCCGGCTATCCAGGATGCCGGCCTCTAAAGTGAGTGAAGGTGGAAGATATCGTTTCGAGGCGCGCCGCGTCCGGGCAAGATCGGGAAAGCCTTTCCCGGGCGCGGCACGGCCTCATAAACCCCTGAAAAAGCCTTGAATCATGCCTTGACGGGCCAATTGCGCATCAATAGTATGCGCCAACCTTTGCGGGGCCCGTGGTAGACCTGGAACGGCCTAGACGGGGTCCCGATCGGTAAACGGTGACATAACAGGCTGCTTTTATGGCGCGTGGACGAGCCGCGAGGAGCAAGCGGTTTGCTCCCTCGCGTTGCCGTGCACCGGAAACCGGTCGCGTTTTGAGGAATGGAGCGAATGCCGACGATCAACCAGTTGATCCGTAAGCCAAGACAGCAGCCGGGGGCCAGAAACAAGGTGCCCGCGCTGGCGCAGTGCCCGCAGAAGCGCGGCGTGTGCACGCGCGTCTACACGACCACCCCGAAGAAGCCCAACTCGGCGCTTCGCAAGGTTGCGCGCGTGCGTCTGACCAACGGCTTCGAGGTCACCAGCTACATCCCCGGCGAAGGCCACAATCTCCAGGAACACTCGGTGGTCATGATCCGCGGCGGGCGGGTCAAGGACCTGCCGGGCGTGCGCTACCACATCATCCGCGGCACCCTGGATACCCAGGGCGTCAAGGACCGCCGCCAGCGCCGTTCCAAGTACGGCGCCAAGCGGCCGAAGTAGGGCGGGAGAGGAACGAGCCATGTCACGCCGCCACCGCGCCGAGAAACGCGAAGTTCTGCCGGATCCGAAGTTCGGCGATATCGTGCTCAGCAAGTTCATGAACAGCCTCATGCTGGACGGCAAGAAATCGATCGCCGAGGTCATCGTCTACGGCGCCTTCGAGCGCATTCACGGGCGCTCTGGCCAGGACCCGATCCGCATGTTCCACGAGGCGCTCGACAACGTAAAGCCGGACCTCGAGGTCCGCTCTCGGCGTGTCGGCGGCGCGACCTACCAGGTGCCGGTGGAGGTGCGTAGCGAACGGGCGCAGGCGCTCGGCATCCGCTGGCTGATCACCGCGGCCCGGGGGCGCTCGGAAAACACCATGGCCGAGCGCTTGGCGGGCGAGCTGATGGATGCCTCGAACAACCGCGGCTCGGCTGTCAAGAAGCGCGAAGACACCCACCGGATGGCAGAGGCCAACAAGGCCTTCTCCCATTACCGCTGGTAACTCCAACGAAATCCAAGACAAGAGACCGGACCCATGGCCCGAACGACCCCGCTCGATCGCTACCGAAATATCGGCATCATGGCCCACATTGATGCCGGCAAGACGACCACGACCGAGCGCGTGCTCTATTACACGGGACGCTCCTACAAGATCGGGGAGGTCCATGAAGGCACCGCCACCATGGATTGGATGGAGCAGGAGCAGGAGCGCGGCATCACCATCACCTCCGCGGCGACGACCTGTTTCTGGAACGACAATCGAATCAACATCATCGATACGCCCGGCCACGTGGACTTCACGATCGAGGTCGAGCGCTCGCTGCGCGTGCTCGACGGAGCGGTCGCGGTATTCGACGCGGTCGCCGGCGTCGAGCCGCAGTCGGAGACCGTCTGGCGGCAGGCCGATAAGTACCGCGTGCCGCGGATCTGCTTCGTCAACAAGATGGACCGGGTCGGCGCCGACTTCGAGCGCTGCGTCGCGATGATCGACGACCGCCTGGGCGCCAACCCTCTGGTAACCCAGCTGCCGGTTGGCTCGGAGGCGGACCTCAAGGGCGTGGTCGACCTGGTCCGGATGAAGGCGATCATCTGGAAGGACGAGAACCTGGGCGCCGAGTTCGAAATCACCGAGATCCCGGCAGCGCAGGCCGCGCAGGCCGCCGCCGCGCGCGAGAAGATGATCGAGCTCGCGGTCGAACAGGACGATGACGCGATGGAGGCCTATCTCGAGGGCACCGAGCCCGACGAGGAGACCCTGAAGCGCTGCATCCGCAAGGGCACCTGCAACCTGTCCTTCGTGCCGGTGCTTTGCGGCTCGGCCTTCAAGAACAAGGGCGTCCAGCCGTTGCTCGACGCCGTGGTCGATTTCCTGCCCTCGCCGCTGGACGTGCCGGCGGTCAAGGGCGTGAAGCCGGGCAGTGACGAGGTGGTCGAGCGCCGGAGCGCGGACGACGAGCCGGTCGCGGCGCTGGCCTTCAAGGTCATGACCGACCCGTTCGTCGGCTCTTTGACCTTCGTGCGCATCTATTCAGGCGTGCTCCTGGGCGGCAGCCAGATCCTCAACACCGTCAAGGACAAGAAAGAGCGCATCGGGCGAATGCTGCACATGCACGCCAACCATCGCGAGGACGTGAAGGAGGCCCATGCTGGCGACATCGTCGCCATCGCCGGGCTCAAGGGCACGACGACCGGCGATACGCTCTGCGATCCGGCCAAGCCGGTCATGCTCGAGCGTATCGAGTTCCCGGAGCCCGTGATCGAGGTGGCGGTCGAGCCGAAGACCAAGGGCGACCAGGAAAAGATGGGCACGGCCCTCGGTCGCCTGGCCCAGGAAGATCCGTCCTTCCAGGTGGCCAGCGACCCGGAGAGCGGACAGACCGTGATCAAGGGGATGGGCGAGCTGCACCTGGAAATCCTGGTCGACCGCATGAAGCGCGAATTCAAGGTCGACGCCAATGTCGGCGCGCCGCAGGTCGCCTATCGCGAGACCATCACCCGGCAGGCCGAAATCGACTACACCCACAAAAAACAGACCGGCGGCTCGGGCCAGTTCGCCCGGGTCAAGATCGTGTTCGAACCGCTCGAGGCGGGAGAAGGTTTCGTGTTCGAAAACGCGGTGACCGGCGGCTCCGTGCCGAGGGAGTTCGTGCCCGGCGTGGAGAAGGGCCTGAAGGGCTCGCGGGAATCGGGCGTGATCGCAGGCTTCCCGGTGATCGACTTCAAGGCGACCCTGATCGATGGCGCGAGCCACGACGTCGACTCCAGCGTGCTGGCCTTCGAGATCGCGAGCCGCGCGGCTTTTCGCGAAGGCATCACCAAGGCCACGCCCGTGCTGCTCGAGCCGGTCATGCGGGTCGAGGTCGTAACCCCCGACGATTACATGGGCGACATCATCGGCGACCTGCAGAGCCGCCGTGGCGTGCCCCAGAACATGGACCAGCGGGGCAACGCCCGCGTTATCACCGCCATGGTGCCGCTGGCGAACATGTTCGGCTACATCAACACGCTGCGGTCCATGAGCCAGGGCCGTGCTCAGTATTCGATGCATTTCGATCACTACGAGCGCGTCCCCCCTACCGTGGCCGATGATGTGGTCGCGAAACTGGCCTGACTTCAGAGGCGCTCATTCGAATACCGTAAGGAACGGAGAACCGGGACCATGGCGAAGGCGAAATTCGAGCGGACGAAGCCGCACTGCAACGTTGGGACGATCGGTCACGTCGATCACGGCAAGACGACGCTGACGGCTGCGATCACGAAGGTATTGGCTGAGACGGGCGGAGCGGAGTTCACGGCCTTCGACCAGATCGACAAGGCGCCTGAGGAGAAGGCGCGCGGGATCACGATTTCGACGGCGCACGTGGAGTATCAGACGGAGAACCGCCACTATGCGCACGTGGACTGTCCGGGGCACGCGGACTACGTGAAGAACATGATCACGGGGGCCGCGCAGATGGACGGCGCGATTTTGGTGGTTTCGGCGGCCGACGGTCCGATGCCGCAGACGCGCGAGCACATTCTGTTGGCGCGTCAGGTGGGTGTTCC
>CAMYMY010000033.1 GCA_947259625.1 uncultured Kiloniellales bacterium
ACCGCCGATGAACAGGATGTCGGAACGGGACACACCGTCATGGACGAGGCGCTCGCCGACCGCCAGACCCGGATACACGTGGCCTCCGGTGCCGGCTGCTGCAATCGCGTAGGTCATCTAGTCCTTCTTCGCGACGTCGATACACCCCGTCTGGCAATACTGAGCAGAACACCGGCCGCCCCCATTGCCATGACCAGTGCGGTTCCGCCGAATGAGATGAAGGGCAACGGCATTCCGGTGATCGGCATCGCCTGGACGACGCCACCGATGTTCACTACTGCCTGGCTAGTTATCCAAACGGTGATCCCCACCGCCAGGAAGCGGCCGAACCGATCCGGGGCCCGGAACGCCACGACCAGGCCGAGAACGGCAATCAGCGCGAAGAGGGCGATGATGACCACTCCCCCGGCGAAACCGATCTCCTCGCCGATGATTGCAAAGATGAAGTCTGTGTGGGCGTTCGGCACCCATCCCCATCGGGTTCTGCTGGCTCCTAGACCGACACCGAAGGTTCCCCCTGTTCCAAGAGCTCCCAGGCCTTGCAAAACCTGATAGCCGTCGCCCAACTCGTCGGCGTAGGGATTCAAGAAAGCGGTGACACGGGCAAACCGATAATCAGAGACGTAGGCGAGCAGCATGGCCAGATAGAGCGGGTCGACTTGGTCCGGCCGGGCGGGCAGCCGCCAGAGCCCGCCGCTGGTCGTGAACGCGCGCAGCAGCCCCCCGTCGGCGTCGAGCACCATGACCGAGGACTCGGAGAGCCGCGAGAGGTCGGGCGGAAAGACCCGGTCGAGGGCGAGCCCGGCGCCGCCGGCAAGCAGCAGGCAGAGCCCGCCCGCCTTCAGCGCGCGCCGCACCCGGGCGTTCCTGAACATCCCGCCTCTCCCGGCCCCCTACTCGTGCGGCAGGATCTTCACCCGGTCCATCTTGTGCCGCGCGAAGTAGGCCGGCTTGTACATGTCCTCGACATAGACCGCGGGCACCCGGAAGGTGCCCGGCGTCACCGCCCGAACCATGTAGGCGAAGGTGAAGTCGCCGTTGTAATCGTCGAGATCGATGGCGGCCGCGAAGCGGTCGTCGCGCAGCTCGGTGTGCCGGGCGCGGCTCAGCTCCGGCAGCCAGCCGAGCTCCTCGCTGTCGCGGGCGCCCGCCAGGCGCGCGTTCTCGATCTCGAAGCCGGCGGGCAGCAGGTCGACGATGAGGGCCTGGTGCTCGAGGTCCGTCGTCGCCTCGCCCCGGATCACCGCGACCAGCACGTCGCCCTGGCGCACCTCGTCGAGGTCCGCCCGCTTGCCGTCCAGGCGGTAATACGCCCGCTTGACGGCGAAGCCGTTGCGCTCGGCCGACTGGTCGCGGGCCGGCACGCCGCTGACGGTCGCGCTCCACCAGAGGTGCCGACCGCCCCGGTTCTCGACCGTCAGCTCGGCGGCCAGATCCGCCGCCTCCGGCCGCAGATAGAGCGGCTTGCGGCGCGGTTCGACGGCTTGACCATCGAGCGCGACCTCGATCGGCTCGGCGCCCTCCAGCAGCTGCGCCGCGAGGAGCAGCAGCCAGGCCTTCTCCTGGGTGCTGGTGTAGCGGTCCCGCTCCCTCAGGTCGTTCACCAGCTCCATCAGCTCGGGCAGATGCTCCTCGCCGGCGTCCGCATAGGACGCGAGGTAGACGATCCCCGAGGCGTCGCGCAGCTGCGTGCCGTAGTCCGAATAGCGCCAGTAGTCGCCGAAGAACGACCGGCCCCGCCGGTCCACGCCCCGCGCCTTGGCGAAGGCCGTCTCGGCGCGCTCCCGGTCGCCGTAGAGCGCCAGGGCCGCGCCGATCTGCGCGCGGCCCAGCGCGGTCGGGATCTGTCCCAGATAGACGTCGTGGAAGTAGCGCAGGTCGCCGAGCCGCGCCTGCTGGGCCCGGGCCAGGACATAGAGCGCATAGGCGCGGGCCGGCAGCTCCCACTTGCTGAAGTCCGACCCCCGGACGCTCCCGGCGAGCCAGTTCAGGCCGCGCCTGTAGGCGAAGTCGGGCACCAGATAGCCCTTGGACTTGGCCTGGGCGAGAAAGTCCAGGACATAGGCGGTCAGCCAGGCCTCGCGGTTGTCCCGCGAGCTCCACATGCCGAACGCGCCGTCGCTGCGCTGCATGGAAAGGACCCGGTGGACCGCCTTCTGCACTTTCTTCCTGATGCCGGCCTCGTCCTCGGCGAGGCCGACGGCCTCGGCGACCTCACCGACATAGAGCAGCGGCAGGGCCCGGCTCGTCGTCTGCTCGGCGCAGCCGTAGGGATAGCGGTCGAGCGACCTGAGCAGTCCCGCGACGTCGAAATCCGGCTGGCCGCTCAAGCTGAGCAGGACCTCGCCGGTACCGGGCACGAAGTCGGCGAGCAGCGCGTCGTCGAAGCTCTCGCTGTCGCCCGGCGCGAGGCGTTCGGCGATATGCCGGGTCACGACGGTCTGCGCGGGGCGCACCGCGAGGTCCCAGCGGCGCTCCACGGCGAAGCCCTCGGGGCCCTCGACGGTCATCACGATCTCGGCGACCCCGACATGCATGCCCTTGAGACCGAGGGTGACCTCGCCGCGCGCGTCGCGCGCCAGCTCCAGGACCGCTTCTTCGGCCCGCTCGGTGACGGCGACGGCGCCGCCGGCGCTGAGCGTGAGCCGGTAGGCGCCCACCGGTCCGTCTACGTTGTGCAGGCTCACGGTGGCGCGGCCCTCGTCCCTGGGCGCGAGGAAGCGGGGCAGCGTCACCTGGCTCACCAGGGCGTCGCGGACGACGATCCGCGATTCGCCGTGGCCCACCTGGTTTCGGTCGTACACCACCGCCATGAGCCTCAGGCGGCCGTTGAAGTCCGGGATCTCGAGCGGAATGCGGGCCTGGCCGTTGCGGTCGAGCCGGACGATGCCGGAGAACAGCGCGACGGTCTTGACGCTGCTGGCGTCGAGTCCGCCCAGGTGGCGGCCCGCCGCGTCTTCGTCGCCGCCCTGGCGCAGGCGGCCCTGGCGGCCCTCGGCGCTTTCGATCAGGTGGCCGTAGTTGTCGCGCAGCTCGACCGCCAGGCGGCGCTTGCCGAAGTAATGGTCCTCGGGCGACGGGGACGCGAAATCGGTCAGCTGAAGAATGCCCTCGTCGACGGCGGCCAGGGTGACGAAAGCGCCCTGCCCCGGGGTGACGCCGGTCACCTTGATGTCGAAGGCGACGGTCTGCCGCGGCGTGACCTTTTCCGGCGCGGAGATCTCGACCGACGGCGTGCGGTCGCTGAAGTCCCGGCCCAGCCAGGCGACGCCGATCGCACGGGTCGGCCCGCGCCGGCCGCCGCCGGCCACCGGTCGGAACGCGGTCGCCGTGACATAGGCGCCGGCGTCCCAGTCCTCCTCGACCTCGAGCGCGACCGTCGTGCCGCCTTTCGGCACCTCGACCAGGCGCGTGGTGTCGAGGCGGTTGCCGGCCACGGTCAGCAAGACCTCTCCGGCGAAGGGCGGGCGGATATGGACCTTGGCCGTCTCGCCCGCCTTGTAGCTGTCCTTGTCCAGGGTGATCTCCAGCTTGTCCGGAACGTCGGCGACCTGCGGGGCGGTGAACCAGCCGACGTGGAAGCGCACGCTGGTCGCCGCGCCGGTCGCCGGGTCGTGGACGTCCAGGCGGTAGCGGCCCCAGCCGCGCCTGAAGGCGAGCGCCGCCGGCCCGTCGGCCGCGAGCGACAGCGCGCCGCTCTCCAACGGCTCCTCGTGGATCAGGACCTTGTAGCTCCAGCGCAAGCGGCTGTAGTACCAATGGTAGCGGTACTCCTCCTCGAACAGCTCGTAGGTCAGCCCCTCGGCCGCCCGGAGCGTGCCGTCGTGACCGACGGCGATGACCTCGAAGCCGGCCTCCTGGCCCTTCTCGACCGCCGCCTCGCCGAAGCGCGGCTTGATGCCGATGGCGAAGGGCCGCGCGCGCACCGGCAGGCCGACGCTGCGGCTGACGGCCCGCCCGCCGGTCTCCGAGACCGAGGCGCGGACCACGGCCTTCAGCGGCCGGGTCGTCTCGGGCGCTCCGTCGAGCCGCACGGCAAGGCGCGCCCGGCCCTCGCCGTCGGTCTTCAGCGGCTCGAGCTCCGCGCGCTTGGCCCGCCACTCCTCCTGCACCAGGCCGAACTTGAAGCCCTTGTGCATGGGATAGGGGTTCATGTCCTGGCGCAGAACGATTTCGCTCTCGACCCGGAGGCCGGCCGCCGGCGCGCCGTAGAGGAAGCGCGCGGCCAGCTCCACCGTACCGTCGACACCCGGCTCCAGGCGCTCGGCGGCGGGGGTCAGTTCGACCTCCATGCGCTCGGGCACGAAGTCCTCGACCTGGAAGCCGACGCTGCCGACCGGTTCGCCCTCGGGATCGACATAGGCGCGCGCCGTCCATTGCCCGGTCCGCGCAGAGGCCGACAGCGGCAGCGCGAGATGATGGCCGCCCTGCTGGCCGGATTGGTCCAGCGTGAACCGGCGGTGTTCGGTGCCATCGGGCCGGAACAGCTTGAGCACGACCGGCAGGTCCGGGGCGGCGATGGCCTTGTCGTCGCGCAGCAGGGTCATCAGGTGGACCGTCGCGCCGGGCCGGTAGACGCCCCGGTCGGTATAGAGGAAGGCGTCGATCGGGCCGGGCGCCTCGCGGCCGCCCACGCCGCGGTCGGACAGGTCGAAGGCCGGGCGGGTCAGGTCGAGGAAATTGAAGTCGCCGGCCGCGCCGAACACCATGACGGCCCCGGGGCGCGCCCCGCCGCTGCCGCGCACGAGCCCGGGGGCGAAGCTCGCCTGGCCGTCGCCGCCGCTGACCGCGTGGGCCAGCTCGGCGTTGTTGCGGGCGACGAGGCGCACCTCGACGCCGCCGAGCGGCGCGGCACCGTCGAGCGAGCGCAGGAACACGTGAAGCCCGTCGGCGCCCAGGTAGCTGCTGATGCCGATGTTGGAAACCACCACCCATTGGGTCGCCTGGAACTCCTTGGACGCCCGTTCGTCGGCCTGGTTGGCGACGACGATGTAGATGCCCGGTTCGGGGTCCTCGAGGATCCGGCCGATGGGGATCGCCGTGGTGATCCGGCGGTTGGCTTGGGACTCGATGTCCAGGGTGCCCCGCCAAACGAGCTCGCCGGACAGCGTTTCGACCAGGCTGGTCTGCGCGTTGCCGAGTATGGTGCCGATGCTGCCCTGGTTGATTTGCTGGATCAGGTTGCGGTCGTTGATGCGCAGGACTTGGAGCCTGGCCTTGTCGATGTTGACCGAATCCAGGGGAAGCTCCCGGCGTCCCTGGCGCGGCAGGATGTAGGCCGTGCCGCGGAAGCCCAGGCTGGGCTCGCGGTCGGGCACGATGGCGTCGAAGCGCTCGGTGGTTTCGGTAGCCAGCCCGCCGGCGCCGGGCAGGCCCTTGAGCACGGTGATCCGGTAGCTCTTGCCGTGTTCGACGCCCTCGATGCAGAGCTGCTTGCCGCGCGCGCTGAAGGCCGAGGCGATCTCCGGCTCGAAGCGGACATAGTCCTCGTAGCTGAGCTGGCCGCGCTCCTGAAGGTCTTCGGAGAAGTTCAGGCAGACCCGTGGCTGGTCGCTCTCGGACTCGGTCTCCATGCCGGCCAGCTCGAGTTCCTTGTCGCGGGTGAAGAACGCCTCCTGACGCAGGGCGGGGCCCTCGACGGCCGCCGCCGGCCACGAGACCGCCAGCAGGACTGGAATCACGACGAAATGGCGCAGGCGCATGGGACCTCTCCTCTTCTTCCGGCGGCGGCGCGGATGGTCCTCGCCAACGACGCGTGCCGGCCCGATGTGCGATCCGCGCTGTCCCGGAGGCCTTCGGTCCCCAGATCTCGCGGAACTCCAGCTCATCCCGAGGCTTTCGCGAGAAAGCGACGATTCTTGGGCGTGAAGGTTGCGCAACTTTGGCGAAACCCGGCGGCCGATTGCGAAACTAGCCGCGGGGCTCTAACACCCCGTTAACGCGGACAGCGCTCATGCATGAGCAAGAGGTAAACTCTTTCTCAACCCAGCCCCGGCCACAGTGTCCGGCCAAAGAGCAGCGCCTCGGATTTCGGAGCTCCACGGTCATGCGCTACCTTGCAGGGATTCTCGGACTGTTTCTGTCGACGGTCGCGGCCGATCCCGGACGCGCGGAGACTCGAGGCGCGCCGATCACCTTTCATTGCTCCCTGGACGCCCGTTGCCCCGAGATCCGCATCGCCGGCGATCCCTTCGCGACTCTCGAGCGCACGCCCTCGCCGTTTCGCGGCTACGGCGATCCCAGCCTGGAGCACGAACCGGCGACCGGAACGCTCTGGCTGTCCTACACCTGGCTCGAGGCGCTGCCCTCCAAGGGGCTCTTTCCCTGGGCGCCGAAGGTGGACTTCGGCGCCAGCACGCACTTGGCGCGCAGCGACGACGGCGGCCGCAGCTTCCGCTTCGTAACCGCGGTGAACCGGACGCCCCGGACCACGCATCCGGACAGCGGCGAGGACGGCCGGATGATGCACGAGGTCTCGACGCTGCTGCGCGAGCCCGACGGCCGCTGGCAGATCCTCTGGCTCGCCTATTTCGACCGCCTCGGCAAGGGCCCCGAGAACCGGTCGGACTTTCACTTCGTGCGCGCCCGGGCCAGCAGGCCCGAGAACCTCGGGCCAGGGGCGGAGCCCTGGCTCGGCGGTCGCGCCGCCGCCGCCGGCTTCCGGGTGCGCCATCACCTGAGCAACCTGCCCGAGATCAGCGACTGCGCCACGCTGACCGAACCCGGCCTGTTCGCGCAGGACGGCGCGACCTACCTGGCCGCCGGCTGCATCGTCGTCGAGGGCGGCCGGCGCCGGCCCGAGCGCGAGCGCGTCGTGCTGCTGCGCCAGACCGCCGACGGCTACCGCTACCTCGGCCAGCTGCTCGATTTCGCCGACGCCGAGCGCCTCGACGCGGCGCACCTGGAACAGGCGGACCTCGCCCTGTCGCGCAGCGGCGAGGTGATCCTCATCGTGACGCCGATCCGCCCCGCAAGCGACCCCAAGCACCAGGGCTGTGTCGTCTACACGGTCGACGACCTGGCGCGGGCGCGGGTGCGGCGCGACAACAGGGGGCATGCCGTGCCCCGCGCGGTCATCACCGCCGACGGCAACGGCCTGGGACCCGGCCTGTGCACCTACGACGCCAAGAGCGAGACCGGAGTGATGATGGTGATCACCAGCTTCGACCTGCGCTCCAAGCCGGTCGATATCGTGTTCTCGCTGCGCGCCACCGGCATCCATCCGTAACCGCCCGGCCTTGAGCGCGCAGCTTGGCCCGTGCCAAGCTGCGCCCGCCATGCCCGAACTGCCGGACATCACTGTCTATATCGAGGCGTTGGAAAAGCGCGTGCTCGGCGAGCCCCTGGAAGGCGTGCGCCTCGCGAACCCGTTCCTGCTGCGCAGTGTCGACCCGCCGATCAGGAGTGCCGAGGGCCGGCGGATCGAGGACTTTCGCCGCCTGGGCAAGCGTATCGCGATCGGCCTGGAGGGTGAGCTCTGGCTGGTGCTTCACTTGATGATCGCCGGGCGCCTGCACTGGCAGAAGCCGGGCGCCAAGCTGCCGGGCAAGCGGGGCTTGGCCGCCTTCGACTTCCCGGACGGCAGCCTGTTCCTGACCGAGGCCGGCTCGAAGCGCCGCGCCTCGCTCCACCTCGTCCAGGGCGAGGCCGCGCTCGAGGCCCACGACCCGGGCGGGCTCGAGGTGCTCGAAGCCGAGCTCGGGGCCTTTCGGGACGTGCTCGTGCGCGAGAACCACACGCTGAAGCGCGCGCTTACCGACCCGCGCGCCTTCAGCGGCATCGGCAACGCCTACTCCGACGAGATCCTGCACCGCGCGCGCCTCTCGCCCGTCGCCATGACACGGAAGCTCGCGGACGAGGAGATCGAACGCCTGTACCGCGCCACGAGGGACACGCTGACCTTGTGGATCGAGCGGCTGCGCGCCGAAACCGACGAGGGCTTCCCGGAGAAGGTCACGGCGTTCCGGGCGGGCATGGCGGTGCACGGCCGCTACGGCAAGGCCTGTCCCGACTGCGGCACGGCCGTGCAGCGCATCCGCTATGCCGCGAACGAGACCAACTACTGCCCGCGCTGCCAGACCGGCGGCAAGTTGCTCGCCGACCGCGCGCTCTCGCGCCTGCTCAAGGCCGACTGGCCGAAGACGGTTGAGGAGCTGGAGCGCCTGAACAGAAACACCGGAGCGTGAGCGGGGGCCGGCCCTAGAGTCCGATCACGTCGCGCATGCCGTAGAGTCCGGGCGCGCCGATCCGGCGGGCGGACACCAAGGCCAATTCGGGCCAGGACTCCGTGGACCGCGCCATCTGTCGTCACTCTTCACAATAAACTCTTAAGAAATCTGGGATAGCGTCGGCCAAAACACCGCCTGGCGGGCCCCAGAGCGTAGCGGCATTTTGTATTTCTCAGGAGAAGAGTAATGAAATCCAAAGCACTGTTAAGTATTGCCGTTGTCGGCGTCCTTGCCGCCGGCGCCGGCTATCTATGGTACGAGAAATCCGACCAACCGAGAATTCTCTTCATCGACTCCTATCATGAAGGATATGCTTGGAGCGACGGAATCACGGCGGGAATCGGCAAGGTGTTCGCCGACAACCAAGTCACCCTGAAGATCCACCGCATGGACACCAAGCGCAACAAGACCGAGGAGTTCAAGAAGAAGGCGGCGCTCAGGGCCAAGGCCGTCATCGAGGAGTTCAAGCCCGACGTGGTCATCGCGACCGACGACAACGCCTCGAAATACCTGATCGTGCCGTATTACCGCGGCGGCCGTCTGCCGTTCGTCTTCGCCGGCATCAACTGGGACGCCTCGCGCTACGGCTTTCCGGCGAGCAACGTGACGGGCATGGTCGAAGTCAATGCCTCGGTGCAGTTGTTGGAGGCTCTCCAGACCTTCTCCGGCGGGGTGACCGTGGGCTTCCTCAGCGACGATACGGCCTCGACGCAAAAGGAGCTGAAGAACTCCAAAGAGGTTCTGGACCTGCAATTCGACAAGGTCGCCTTGGTGAATACCTTCGAGGAGTGGAAGCAGGCCTACCTCGAGATGCAGGAGCAGGTGGACGTCCTGTATTTCTACAACAACGCGGGCATCAAAGGGTGGGACGATGTCGAAGCCTCTCGCTTCGCACTCGAGAACGCCAAGATTCCGAGCGGTGCCGTACAGGCTTGGATGGCGCCCTACGTGTTGATGGTCTTTCCGAAGGACGCGACCGAGCAGGGCGAATGGGCGGCCCTGACCGCGCTGCAGATCGCGAACGGCGTTTCGCCGTCCGAGATTCCAATGGTTCAGAACCAGCGGTCGTCGCCGCTGATCAACAACAGCTTGGCCGTAAAGCTCCAACTCGACATTCCGCCTGAACTGATTGCGGGCACATCCACCTCTGTTCCGCGACAGTGAGACTTCGATACGTGCCGGTCGCGTGAACCCGATCGAGGGCGATCCTCGATCGGGTTTGCCGGCCGAGGACGGTTCGACGAACCCAGCCGATCACTGCCCGTTGCGCCACCGGGCCCTGCGGCGCATTGCGGTCGTGGTCCCGGCCATCGTCACAAGTTAAGAAATATTAATTAATTACAATTAATAATGGTATTTAGGCCAGCATTCTTAATAATTAAACTTCTCTCCAAATACACAGTTGTTTGAATATTATAACAATACAAACATAACTAAATATGTACAGGTATATTTTGAGGAAAAATTCTTCCTGTTAACCGGATGTTAAAAGAAGATTGCCATGGTTAACATAGCACTTTTATTTCAAGAGCTTACCCTGGATCTGGCCGGCGCCCAAGCGGTGCCCTAGGAGCAACAGTAATGAAACGCGGACTCAGCATAGCCCTCGGTGCCTGTCTCGTCGCACTCGGCGTTCACGTCGCCGAAGCCGGAGAGCTCAAATGGGTTGGATGCGGAATCTCGAAGCTCGGGTTCATGGAGGCCTTGGCGGAGGCTTACGAAAGGCAGACCGGGGTCACGATCGTTCTGGAAGGCGGCGGCGCGACCCGCGGGATCCGCAACGTCGCGGCCGGGACCGCCGACATGGGCGGAAGCTGTCGGCACAAGTTCCTCGTCGACGAGGACAGAAACACGAAATTGATTCCGGTCGGCTGGGATGCTCTCGTGGCGATCACACATCCCTCCAACCCGGTCAAGGACATCTCCTTGGCGAACCTCAAGGCGGTCTTCGAAGGCAAGATCAAGAACTGGCGGGATCTGGGAGGGCCGAACGCGCCGATCGAGCTGGTCGTAAGAAAGGGCAAGGTCTCCGGCGTCGGTCTTCTCGTCCGGGAACTCGTGCTCGGAAACCCCGATTACGTGTTTCCCGCCGGCGTAGCCCGGGAACCATCCTCGGGTCCCGTGGAGAAGCGCGTCGAGCGCAGCCCTTTCGCGCTGGCGTTCAGCGGAATCAGCAGCGCCCGAAAGCGCGACGTCGCCATGCTCGAGGTCGACGGGCAGGCCCCCACCTATGAGAACGTTGCCGCGGGCAAGTACAAGCTGATACGGCCCTTGTATCTCGTCGTGCCCAAGAGCCCGAAGGAAGAGGTCGCCAAGTTCATGCGCTTCGCCACCGGACCCGACGGGCAGAAGATCATCGAGCACCAAGGGACCGTGACCCTCTCGGACGGTGCCGGCCTGTGGACGGACTACCGCAAGGCCGTGCGCGAGGCCCAAAAGAACAAGGGCTCCTAGCGTCCCCAATTGTTCCTGGGGTCCCTGGCCGATTCGCTTCCGCCAACTCCCGCGGCAAGGTGCAAGACACCCGGAGGCGGCGTCCAGCTCCGGGCGCCCTCCAGGCGAGCAGAGCGACAGCGAAACTTTCATTGGACCGACCCGGACCCCGCCGAACCCGCACGGCGGGTAGGTACGCACACTCGCTCGATGGCCGGTTGAATAAATTCGGATCAAATTCGCCCGAAACACAAC
The DNA here is from genome assembly GCA_947259625.1 of uncultured Kiloniellales bacterium. Classification (GTDB taxonomy): domain Bacteria; phylum Pseudomonadota; class Alphaproteobacteria; order Kiloniellales; family JAKSDN01; genus CAMYKD01. The sequence goes on from CAMYMY010000033.1 coordinate 10,917, forward strand.
CGGATTAAAATGTTTTGAAAATAGAGTCTTAAGAAGTCCCAGATAGGTTTGCGCGGGTTGATGGAAGCGGAAATTCAGAAAACTTTATGAACGTGTAGGTCTCAGGAGACGAATTATGAAAGCCAAAGCGCTGCTCAGTATTGCCGTTGCCGGCATTCTCGCCGCCGGCGCCGGATTCCTCTGGTACGAGAAACCCAACCAGCCGAGGATTCTCTTCATCGACTCCTATCACGAAGGCTACGCCTGGAGCGACGGGATCACCGCGGGCATACAAGGCGTGCTGACCGGCCACGACGTGGTCCTGAAGATCCATCGCATGGACACCAAGCGGAACGGCTCGGAGGAATTCAAGAAGCGCGCGGCGCTCAAGGCCAAAGCCGTCATCGACGAATTCAAGCCGGACCTCGTCATCGCCACGGACGACAACGCCCAGAAATACCTCGTGGTGCCCTATTACCGGGGCGGCGACCTGCCCGTCATCTTCGCCGGCGTCAACTGGGACGCCTCGGTCTATGGCTACCCGGCGAGCAACGTCACCGGGATGGTCGAGGTGAGCGCGGTGCGCGAGATGATCGACATCGTTCGCGAGTTCTCGGCCGGCGAGCGCATCGGATCGCTCGGCGGCGACACGACGACTATGCGCAAGGAAGTCGAGATGACTAAGAAGATTCTCGGCATCGACTTCGACGAAGTCGCCTACGTCGGCACCTTCGACGACTGGAAAAAAGCCTACGTCGAGATGCAGGGCAAGGTCGACATACTTTACATGTACAACAACCAGGGCATCGAGGGATGGAACGACCGCGAAGCGGTTCGCTTCGTCGAGGAGAACGCGGTCGTGCCGAGCGCTTCGGTCCAGTCCTGGATGGCGCCCTATGTCCTAGTCACCCACACCAAGGATCCGGTGGAACAGGGCGAGTGGGCGGCGCAGACGGCCTTGCGGGTCCTGAACGGCGTGTCGACCGCCGCGATCCCGCTGACCAAGAACCGGCGTGGCCAGACCATCGTCAACTCCGGCATGGCGCAACGGCTCAACATGGAGATCCCGGCCAGCGTCCTCTCCGCCGCCGCCGACGTCCTCTAGGGCGGCCGGATACCTCCAAGCGGACTGCGCGATACCCGCACCCGGGCGACGCCGCGGTGCGGGGCGTGGGCTGACTATCGGTCCATCGCGCAGTCCGTGTCCAAGACCCCCTGCCCGGCGGCAGGGCGCGGCAAGGCCTAGCCGTTCCAGTCGAGCACGACCTTGCCGGACTGGCCCGAGCGCATGACCTGGAAGCCCTCCTCGAAGCGCGCGACGGGGAAGTGGTGGGTCAGGATCGGCGAGATCTCGAGGCCGCTCTGCAGCATCGAGGTCATCTTATACCAGGTCTCGAAGATCTCGCGGCCGTAGATGCCCTTCAGCGTCAGGCCCTTGAAGATCACCTGGTGCCAGTCGATGGTCGAATCGCCCGGCGGGATGCCCAGCATGGCGATGTGGCCGCCGTGGATCATGCTCTCCAGCATGTCGCGGAAGGCCTCGGGGGCGCCCGACATCTCCAGGCCGACGTCGAAGCCCTCGGCCATGCCGAGCTCCGCCATCACGTCCCGGAGGCTCTCGCGGCTCACATTGACCGCGCGGCTCGCGCCCATCCGCTCGGCGATATCGAGCCGGTAGTCGTTGACGTCGGTGACCACGACATGGCGCGCGCCGACGTGCCGCGCGATGGCCGCGGCCATGATGCCGATCGGCCCGGCGCCGGTGATCACCACGTCCTCGCCCACCAGGTCGAAGCTGAGCGTCGTGTGCGTGGCGTTGCCGAGCGGGTCGAGGATCGCGGCCACCTCGTCGCTGATGTTGTCCGGCAGGTGATAGGCGTTCATCGCCGGGATCACGAGATACTCGGCGAAGGCGCCCGGCCGGTTGACGCCGATGCCCTGAGTGTGGCTGCACAGGTGGCGCCGCCCGGCGCGGCAGTTACGGCACTGGCCGCAGGTGATGTGCCCCTCGCCCGAGACCCGGTCGCCGGTCTGGAAGCCACTGACCTCGCTGCCGGCATCGACCACCACGCCGCAAAACTCGTGGCCCACGGTCATGGGCACCGGGATGGTCTCCTGCGACCATTCGTCCCAGTTGTAGATGTGGATGTCGGTGCCGCAGATCGCGGTCTTGCTCACCTTGACCAGCAGGTCGTTGTGCCCGACCGCGGGCTCGGGCACCTCCTCGAGCCACAGGCCCGGCTCGGGCTTCGCCTTTACCAGCGCTTTCATGGCGTCCGGTCCCCTTTTCGCCAGCAAATCATGAAATCACCCCGAGTTCCCGCCCGACCTTGGCGAAGGCGGCCAGCGCCCGGTCGATCTGCGCGTCGGTGTGCGCGGCCGACATCTGGGTGCGGATCCGCGCCTGCCCCTTGGGCACCACGGGGTACGAAAAGCCGATCACGTAGATGCCCTCGTCCAGGAGCCGCGCGGCCATGTCCTGGGCCAGCTTGGCCTCGCCCAGCATGACCGGGATGATCGGGTGCTCGCCCGGCACCAGGGCGAAGCCGAGATCCGCGAGCCCGGCGCGGAACCGGCGGCTGTTGTCGGCAAGCCTCTCGCGCAGCTCCGCGCTCTCCTCGAGCATGTCGAGCACCGTGATCGAGGTGGCGGCGATGACCGGCGCCAGGCTGTTGGAGAAGAGATAGGGCCGCGAGCGCTGCCGCAGCCACTCGACGACCTCCCGGCGGGCCGCGGTATAACCGCCGGAGGCGCCGCCCAGGGCCTTGCCCAGGGTGCCGGTCACGATGTCGACGCGCGCGGCCACGCCGCAGTGCTCGGGCGTGCCGCGTCCGCCGGCGCCCATGAAGCCGACGGCATGGGAATCGTCGACCATCACAAGAGCGCCGAAGCGCTCGGCCAGGTCGCAGATCGCCGGCAGGTTGGCGATGACGCCGTCCATGGAGAAGACGCCGTCGGTGGCGATCAGCCGGAAACGGCAGTCCTTGGCCTCCTCGAGCCTCGCCTCCAATTCCGCCATGTCGTTGTTGGCGTAGCGCAGTCGCCTGGCCTTGCACAGCCGGATACCGTCGATGATGCTGGCGTGGTTGAGCGCGTCGCTGATCACGGCATCCGTCTCGTCCAGGAGGGTCTCGAACAGCCCGGTGTTGGCGTCGAAACAGGAGGAATAGAGGATCGTGTCCTCGGTGCCGAGAAAGGCCGAGATACGCTCTTCCAGCTCTCTATGGACGGTCTGGGTGCCGCAGATGAAGCGCACCGAGGACATGCCGAAGCCGTAGCGCGCGAGCGCCGCCCGGGCCGCCTCGACCAGCGCCGGATGGCTCGACAATCCGAGATAGTTGTTGGCGCAGAAATTGACCACCTCGCGCCCGCCGACCTCGATCGCCGGCGCCTGTGGCGAGGCGATGACCCGCTCGGCCTTGTACAGGCCGGCGGCCCGAAGGGCCGCGGTCTCACGGCTCAAGTGGTCGAGAAAAGAGCGGTCCATCGGCGCCACCCTCGAGCGAGATTACCGGACGGAGTCCCGGATGCGCGGCGAATGCGTTAGCACAGATTGGCGGGCAAGGCCAATCCCGAGCCGCGTGGCCAGCGCCCGGCGAGCCGCAGGCCGGATCTTGGGTCAAATATGGGACATGGGCGGAGATGTCTTGAATCCGGTTGCCGTTTACCTCACATTGCTGGTTCAATAGTACTAGATTAGGGAGCCTTGGGGGCGCGGCTTCCGGGCATTCGGCGGGACCCGCCGAAAGATTAACGAAATGTAAACACCCGTTCGGCAGACTGCCCCGGCTTTGTCCCTCGGCACGCCGGTCGGGGATGATAGGCCGCCTCGCCACGTAAGTCGGATATGATGCGCACACCCACCCGGTACCTCCTCCTCGGCATCCTCCTGTCGGCCGTCCTACCGGCCGCTGCCGTTTCCGCGGAAGCACCGGGGAGCGTCGCCCTCTCCTACCACCTTTGGGAGGGCGGACTGCACGCATTCAGCTTCGAGACCCGCCTCGACCGCGGCGACAATACCTACAGCGTCAACCTCGACGCACGCACCGAGGGGCTGGTCAAGCTGCTGTACCCTTTCAAGCTGAAGGCGCGCACCGACGGCATCGCGGATGAGGACGGGCTGAGGCCCATGCATTACCGAAGCACCTCCAAAAAGCGGGGCAAGAAGCGTCGCCAGGACATCACCTACCTGAACGACGGCTCGCTCGACGTGCGGGTGGAACCGGAAAAGGATGCCAAGCGCCAACTCGAGATGCCGGAGACCCTGAAGTCCGGCACGGTCGATCCGGCGAGCGCCGTGTTCTCGATCATCGAGGCCTTTACCCGTATCGGCCGCTGCGAAGGCAGCATCCCGGTCTACGACGGCCGGCGGCGTTACGACCTTGTGGTCACCCAGGTGGGCACGCGGACCCTCCGGCCGAACAGCTACGGCATCTACAGTGGTCCGGCGACCGTGTGCCGGGTCGCCGTCGAGCCGCTGGCCGGTTTCAAGAAAAAGAAGCGGTCCCGCCGCGCCTTTCCGTCCACCGTGAAGGTGTGGATGGCCCCGGTCGCCGAAGGCGAGGCCGCGGTGCCCGTGCGCCTCGAGGGCAAGACCAACAAGGGCCGTATGGTGCTGCACCTGGTGGAAGCCCAGCAGCAGAACCGGATTGAACGCGCCGCCCGCTGAGCGCCTCGCCACCCTCACCCGCGGCCCTGGAGAGACGATTTGCGTGAGGAAGACGAACATTGGGGCTGTGGGTGGCCCGATTTGTTCATACATAAGATACATAAGATCGCGAGCGCCGGCCCCGAGAGCCTGCCGTCCACCCGACGTCGCGGGCCCGGCTGTCCAAACAGTCTCATGATCGAAGAATCTGAAACATGGCAATAATGACCGTAGAGGCGCCGCGGGAGCCAATGAAAGCCCGCGGCGCCCATCATCTGGCCCGGCTCCTCCGAAGCCTGAAGTGGTTCGCCGAGGCCCTCGCGGTGGGCACGTTCTGGCAAGTCGCCGCATTGTTGCCGACCGACCGGGCGACGTCGCTGGGACGGTGGATGTTGAGGGCCATGACACCGCGCCTCAGCAGAACCCAGCGCATCAGGCGCAACCTGCGCCGGGCTCTCCCGGACAAGAGCGGGCCGGAGATCGACGAGCTGGCCCGGGAGGTCTGGGGAAGCGTGGGCCAGCTTTTGGCTGAATATGCCCACCTTGAGGCGCTTTGTATCGATGGAGCCGA
>CAMYMY010000034.1:0-16078 GCA_947259625.1 uncultured Kiloniellales bacterium
CCCACCGGCGCCAGCGTCTCGGGTGGCCGGTCGCGCACCACCAGCCAGATCACCGCCGCCAGCAGGACCCCGAAGCCCGCCGCGCCGGCCAGGGCGCTGCGCCAGCCGGCGGTCTCGACCAGGGCGGCCAGCGGCGCCTGGCCGCCGATCCCGCCCAGCATGCCCAGCATCAGCGTCAGGCCCGAGACCTGGGCGAAGCGTTCGGGCGGAAACCACGCGGTCGCGAGCTTGAGCGTGGCGACGAAGCCGAAACCGGCTCCGGCGCCGATCAGAAGGCGTCCGAAATAGGCGAGGGGGAGTCCCTCGGCCAGGGCGAACAGCAGGCTGCCGAGCCCGCAGAGCAACGCCCCGCCGGTCAGCAGACGCCGCGGCCCCCAGCGGTCGACCATCATTCCGACCGGGATCTGCAGACCGGCGTAGGCATAGAAGTAGAAGGCCGAGAGGTTGCCCAGGACGGCGCCGCCCACGGCCAGGTCGCGCATCAGCGGGTCGATCATCACGCTGGGCGCGACGCGCTGAAAGAAGCCGTAGCAGAACAGGGCCGCGCCCAGGCCCCAGGTCAGCCACGGCAGCCAGCCGGCGCTGAGCCGCCGTGGCGCTGCGAGCGTGGCCGGGGCCTCGGGCATGGGCGGGGCCTCTCGTTGGCGAGCCTGTGCGCCAGGATCGGCGCGCCTAGGCGGCTTGGCTGGTTTCGGCGAAGTGCAGGGCGTTGACGACCTCCTCGAGCTTCGCCCGGTCCATCAGATAGAGATTCCGGCCCTTGCGCCGGACCAATCCGGCGGCTGTGATCTGGCTGAGCGCCCGCGCCGCGGTCTCGCGCGTCGTGCTGACCCGGCTGGCGATCTCGCGCAGCGGCGGCAGGGGTCGCACGATCCACAGGCTAGGCACGGCGGCGTCGGGCTGGGCCATGCGCAGCAGCTCGGCATAGACCCGCTGGGTGGCGGCCAGGGTCGAGAGCTCCATGATCCGCACGTCGCCGGAACGCACCATGTGGCTGAGGCGCTTGAGCACCTTGAAGGTCACCTCGACCCTCTCCTGCAGCACCTTGAGGAAGGTGCGGGAGGGCATCGTGGCGATCAGCGAGTCCTGGACCGCCACGACGCTGGCCGAGCGCGGCCGGCCGTCGATCGCGGAGAGCTCGCCGAAGCTGTCGCCGGCCTCGACCGACGCAAACGCGATCTCGCGGCCGGAGAGCGAGAAGTTGACCACGCTGACCGCCCCCTCGGCGACGAAGAAGACATCGCGCGTTTCCGAGCCGAAGTCGATGATCCGCTGGCCGGCGTGGACGCGCCGCCAGCGGCACTGCGTCTCGAGCTTCTGGCGCACCTTCGAATCGAGGTCCGCGAAGAAATGGATATCTTCCAGAGACTTTACCGGTGCGCCTTCCACTTCCATGTTCCTTCCCGATCGGGCCGGCCCCCCAAAGGCCGGCGGAAACGACACGCGACTTACATCTCCAGTCGGGTAGCCTATCCCATCAAACGACCTGGAACCCGTGGGCGTAGGGATCCCGGTCGTCGATGAAGATGGTATTGAATCCGGTGATCCTTGCCCAGCCCTCGATCGAGGGCACGATGGCCTCGTGGTCGCCGACCCGGGTCTCGGCCTCGATCCGGCCGCGGAACAGCGAGCCGATGATGCTCTCGTGCACGAACTCGTCGCCGGGCGAAAGCTCGCCGCGCGCGGCCAACTGCGCCATGCGCGCCGAGGTGCCGGTGCCGCAAGGGCTGCGGTCGATCGCCTTGTCGCCGTAGAAGACGGCGTTGCGGGCCTGTGCGCCGCTGCCGTCGCTCGGCCGGCCGGTCCACAGGATGTGGCTGACGCCGCGGATCGTCGGGTCTTCCGGGTGGGCGATCTCGACCGCCTCGTTGAGGCGCCGGCGCAGGACCGGCGAAAGGCGCAGCAGGTCGCCGGCCGAGAGCTCGGCCAGGTCCCGGTAGTTCGCCTGGGCCTCGACGATGGCGTAGAAGTTGCCGCCGTAGGCGATATCGACCGAAAGGCGGCCCAGCTCGGGGCATTCGACCTCGACGCCCTCGGCTGCCAGGTAGGCGCCGACATTGGTGATCCTGACCGACTCGACCCGGCCCCCGGCGGTGCGGAAGCGCGCCTCGACCGGACCGGCCGGGGTGTCGAGCCTGAGCAGATCGGCCTCGCGCGGCTGGACCAGGCCGCGCTCCAGGGCGAAGGTGACCGTGCCGATGGTGCCGTGGCCGCACATGGGTAGGCACCCGCTGGTCTCGATGTAGAGCACGGCCACGTCGCAGTCCGCCCGGGTCGGCGGGTAGAGGATCGCGCCGGACATCAGGTCGTGGCCGCGCGGCTCGAACATCAGCCCGGTGCGGATCCAGTCGTAGCGCGCGAGGAAGTCCTGGCGCCGCTCGCTCATGGTGGCGCCCTCGAGCGGTGGTCCGCCGCCGGCCACCAGGCGAACCGGGTTGCCGCAGGTATGGCCGTCGATGCAAAAGAACGTGTTCGGCCGGAACGCGCCGTTTCCCTTGCTCATGAGGGCAGTATTAGGCCCCGCCGGGCCCTGTTGCAACCGAGGCGAAGCGGCTATAGTCGGGGCAATGATCGAAGCCGCCATGCCCGTTGAACGCCCCGACCGGCCGCTGCTTGCCGCCGACGAGCCGGCGCCCTACGAGATCCTGAACGAAGCGGGCGCCGCGCCGCTGCTGCTGCTTTGCGACCACGCGACGAACTTCATGCCGCGCGCCTTCCGCTTGCTCGGGCTCGACGAGGCCCGGCTGGCCCGGCACATCGCCTGGGACATCGGCATCGCCGAGGTGACCCGGGATCTCGCGCGCCGGCTCGACGCGCCGGCGGTGCTCTCCCGGTTCTCGCGTCTGATCGTCGATCCCAATCGGCAGGTCGATGATCCGACCCTGATCCCGCAGATCGGCGACGGCGTGGTGGTCCCCGGCAACCGGGACCTGACACCGGACGCGCGCGCGGCGCGAATCGATGGCTTCCACCGGCCCTACCACGCAGCCGTTGCGCGGACGCTGGACGCCCTGAGGGCGCGCGGCCCCGGACCGGCGGTCGTCTCCATGCACAGCTTTACCCCGGTGATGAAGGGCTTCGAGCGGCCCTGGGAGATCGGCATCCTGTGGAACGAGGACGGGCGCCTGCCGCTGCCTTTGATGGCGCGGCTGCGCGCCCAGGGCCTGACCGTCGGCGACAACCAGCCTTATTCCGGGCGGGGCGGCCACGGCCACACGCTGCAAGCCCACGCCGATCCGCGCGGCCTGGCCAACGCCCTGATCGAGGTGCGCCAGGACCTGATCGACACGCACCACGGCGCGGCCCAGTGGTCCGCCCTGCTCGCCAAGGTGTTGGCCGAGGTGCTGAGCGACCGGCAAATCTTCGAGGCGGAGCGCACAGGATGACCGAACCCAGCTTCACCATCGGCATCGAGGAGGAGTACCTCCTGGTCGACCGGCAGACCTGCGATCTCGTGTATGATGCGCCCGAAGAGGTCATGGCGGAGTGCGAGCGGCGTCTGAAGGGCCGGGTCATGCCGGAGTTCCTGCAGTCGCAGATCGAGATCGGCACCAGCAAGTGCGCGAACGTGAAGGAGGCGGCCGCCGAGATCCGCCATCTGCGCAAGACCGTGGCCGAGGTCGCCGGCGAGTACGGGCTGGCGCCGATCGCGGCCTCGACCCATCCCTTCGCCGCCTGGGACGCCCAGAAGCACACCGACAAGGAGCGCTATAACGTCCTGGCCCGCGACATGCAGGCGGTGGCGCGCCGGCTCCTCATCTGCGGCATGCACGTCCACGTCGGCCTGGACGACGACGAGCTGCGCATCGACCTGATGGGCCAGATCGCCTACTTCCTGCCGCACCTGCTGGCGCTGACCACCTCCTCGCCGTTCTGGCGCGGCGAGGTGACCGGGCTGAAGTCCTACCGTCTGGCGGTGTTCGACGAGCTGCCGCGCTCCGGTCTGCCCGAGACCTTCGAGTCCTGGGGCGAGTACAAGCGGCATCTCGACATCATGATCGGGGCGGGTCTGGTCGAGGACGCCAGCAAGCTGTGGTGGGACGTGCGGCCCTCGGCGCGCTTCCCGACCCTGGAGATGCGCATCGCCGACGTCTGTACCCGGGCCGAGGACGGCTTCGCGATCGCCGCGGTCTACGTCTGCCTGCTGCGCATGCTCTACCGCCTCAAGCGGAGCAATCAGCGCTGGCGCAAGTACACGAACATGCTGGTCCAGGAGAACCGCTGGCGCGCGCAGCGCTATGGATTCGACGAGGGCCTGGTCGATTTCGGGCTCGGCAAGATCGTGCCCTACAACGACCTGCTGGAGGAGATCATCGAGCTGGTGCGGGTCGACGCGCTGGCGCTCGATTGCCTGGACGAGCTCAAGCACGCGCGCGAGATCGTGCGGCGCGGCACCAGCGCCCACCGCCAGGTCGAGGTCTTCGAGGAGGCCCTGGAGGAGGGCGCCGACAAGCAGGAGGCCCTGAAGGCCGTGGTCGACTTCCTGATCGAGGAGACCCTGGTGGGGGTGGAGTAGGCGGTCGGTTTCCGCCCGGCATACTTTGTCTGCGGATCGGTTTTCGGGGTGATGGTTGATCGCCGTCAATTGGCCGCGGTGTCGAGGTCGTCGTATTCGCCCATTGAGACCACAACGACAAATTCGTCCCTGGCCTCGCAATCCAGGTAGAGATGGCCGGGCTTTTGCGAATTTGCGAGAGATTCGACAAGGTCGGCGAATTTGCTGGCCTGCGCGGCGGTGATGCGCCAGTTGAATTCAGGTGCGGCAGCACCTGGTGCCCGGAGCATCCCCGAGGCACGCACCGATATCTCGAGCCGTATTCGTATGCCTCGGATCGGATTGATCCCGTTCTCTTCGTTCAGGATGGCCCTTACGCGCCCCTGGCGGCCCGCGTTGCGCAGGAACCCGGCAAAGCGGCGCAACGCGTCCGAAGAGCCCCAAAAAAGCATCGTGGGGTCATGGAAGTCGGCGAAGAACCCGACCGAAATTTGCTCTTCAGAGGCCATGGCCAAATGGACCCAGATAGCCGCGATTCGTCATCGGACGTATTTCTACCATACCGATTTGCCGCGAGCCCCACACCCTCACCGGTGGATCGAGGGCCATCCGACCGCGCGAGATCACGCCTCGCCCAGCTTCTCCCGCAAGCGCTTCAACACCTTCAGCGTGGTGCGCAGGTCCTTCTCGCCGATGCCCTCGGTCAGGCGCTCGGCTGTCTCGGCCAGGCGGGCGTCCATTTCGGCGAAGGCCGTCTCGCCCGCAGGCGTCAGCGCGAGCAGCTTAGAGCGCTTGTGCGCCGGGTTGTCGAGGTATTCGATCAGGCCGGCCCGGGCGGCGTCGTCGGCCAGGTGCTGGATGCGCTGACGGGCCACCGGGCGCATGCGGGCCAGCTGTGGGACGGTCGCGGGGCCGTGCAGCTCGAGGCTGCGCAAGAAGCCCCAGAGCCCGCCGCCCCAGGCGGTCACGAGCCCCTGACTCTTGCCGAGCGCTCGCATTCGGAAGAACACGGCGGCCGTCTCGACCAGGACCTGGTAGAGCGCCTCGCCCGCCGGGCTTCGTTCGATCCGTCGCGCCATGCACCGCACTCCCGAAAAATGGGGACTGTCCCCATTTATTGCCGCCAGGGGCTTTGAAAAGCTAATTGACAATCATAATGTCATTATGACATGTTTATTGTCAATAGGAGAATGGCCATGGAGGCGGTGACCATGCCGGCGCAAGGGAGCGCGGAGCTGCATCAGTTCGGCCGGCCGCGGGGCCGGGCCGGCTGGCTCGTGGGCCAGGTGATGGCGCTCAAGAACGGCGCCATGAACCGGGCGGCGCTCGACCATCTGGACCTGCAGACCGGCGACCGGGTGCTCGAGATCGGCTACGGTCCGGGCAGGACGCTCAAGCAGGCCGCGCGCCGCCTCGAGCGCGGCTTTGCCGCCGGGCTCGACCACTCCGAGGTCATGGCGCGCCAGGCGGCCCGGCGGTGCCGGCAGCTGATCCGGCAAGGCCGGGTCGAGGTCAAGTGCGGGGGCGTGTCTGAGATCCCCTACGCCGACGAGAGCTTCGACAAGGCCTATGCCGTCAACTGCTTCCAGTTCTGGCCCAGCCCGGTGGACGACCTGCGGGAAGTGCGCCGCGTGCTCAGGCCCGGCGGCCGGCTCGTGCTGACCATACGGGCCGCCGAGCGGCCGCTCAGGTTCGACCTCGCGCGGGCCAGCGGCGGCCTGTCGCGGGTCGAGCGCGCGCGCCAGGCCATGGCCGCGGCCGGCTTCGAGGACATCGCGGTGCACCGCCGCAAGGCCGGGCGCCTGCTCGCCGTCTCAGTCGTCGGGCGCAGGTCGGGTGGGGATGCTTGAGCGCGCGCGCGCGAATCACGGTCAACAGGATGCACACAAGAACCAAGCAGGAGATCCGACATGAACACCAAGAAAGCGCTTATCGTTTCCACGGTCGCGGGCCTCGCCCTCGTGGGCGGTCTGTCCCTGGCGATGCCGAGTTGGGAGGCGGCGCGGCCGGCCTTCGCCGCCGTGGGTGACGGCCCCGGGCGCCATTTCGGCCGCCACGGCCACGGCCATGGCGGGGGACACAAGCTGATGAGGCTGTGCAGCGAGCGGCGCGACGAGCGCCTGGCCGACCTCGTCGCCTTCGTCGAAAGCTTCGTCGAGTTCACGCCGGAGCAGACCGGGGCCTGGACCGAGTTGACCACCGCGCTCGACAGCGGCAGCGCGCGCATCGATACGGCCTGCGGCGAGCTGAGGACCGCCGGCAAGCCCGAGACGGCGCCGGACAGGCTGGCGCGCTTCGAGGTGCTCCTGGAGGCGGGCCTCGACGCGGTGCGCGAGGTGCGTCCCGCGTTCGAGGGCTTCTACGCCGTGCTCGACGCCGAGCAGAAGGACGCCATCGACCGCCTGGCGATGCACCGCCGCCGGTGAATCCCTCGGGTCGTGAACCGAGGAAACACCCGTGCTCTCCCTCCCCCTCGACGGGGGAGGGCCGGGGCGAGGGCGGTGCGTCCGTGTGTGCGATCGCGGCGGCGAGGCGCGCTAGGGCCCTTCGTCCACCCCCTGGACAAGCGGCCGGCCTTGACCAATATGGAGGGCACGCAAACGGAACGAGACAGGGGAGCCGCAGATGGACATCGACGACAAGACCCGCACCGAGCTGGAGGCCGCCGCCTTCCGCCGCCTGGTCGAGCACTTCCGGGCCCACCCCGAGGTGCAGAACATCGACCTCATGACCCTGTCCGGCTTCTGCCGCAACTGCCTGTCCAAGTGGTACAAGGCCGCGGCCGAGGAGCGCGGCCTCGAGCTGGACTACGACCGGGCCCGCGAGATCGTCTACGGCATGCCCTACGCTGAGTACAAGGCGAAGTATCAGACCGAGGCGAGCGAGGCACAGAAGGCGGCCTACAAGGAAGCGCACACGCGCTTCGGGCTCGACTGATACCAAAGGTCGCTGATAACGACGCATTTCACCGAGGCAATTTTGGCCGCCAGCAAGGCGCGCGCTGCGCCGTTGTGCGCGTACAACAAGCAGTGCGCAACGCGGCTGGCGGCCAAAAGCGCCCGGCCCTCCGGGTGGGGCGCATCGGGGCAGCCAAATTCAGGACTTGGGTGGCGTTGCGGCGCTTGCCCGACCCGTCCTCCGCAGCAGCGGCGCTGCCGCTGCGGAGGGTGGATGCGCGCATCGCCCCCGGGCGCCCACTGCGCACCGCGCCTACCCGGGCGACCCGATCCGCTCCCATGAAATGAGTCGTTATCAACGACCTTTGGTATATCCCCTTGGCCGGACCGCCCGGCTCGGCTAGGTTCGCGCGCCCGCCTTCGGCGGGGGTAATCGTTTTCATCGGACCACGGAAGAGGGGGTGGCGGCTATGGCGGACGTCGGCGCCATTGCGGCGGAGCGTTTGAAGTCCTTCATCGAGCGGGTCGAGCGCCTGGAGGAGGAGAAGGCGGCGCTGGCGGCCGATATCCGCGAGGTCTTCGCCGAGGCCAAGGGCAACGGCTTCGACACCAAGATCATGCGCCAGGTGATCAAGCTCCGGAAGATGGAGGCCAACGACCGCCAGGAGCACGAGCACCTGCTCGATCTCTACAAGCGCGCGCTGGGGCTGGAGGAGTAGACCTGCCATGGCCAAGTGCGTCGGCGTCAGTCAGGCGAAGGCTCGATTGTCTGGCTTGCTGGACGAAGTGACGTCCGGCGAGGACATTGTGATCACGAAACGAGGCAAGCCGGTTGCCAGGCTGACGGCCGCGGTGGTGGTCGAACCTCGCCGGCCAGGTCTTGTAAGGGGCCGCGTGACGGACGCGTTCTTCGAGCCCCTGCCTGCGAAAGAGTTCGACGTTTAGCAGGGGACACTTTGCCGGGCCCGCACCACGATCCTCTTGACTGGATGCCGGTGGCGCAATCCCGGGCGGAGGACCTCCCGGTTCAGACGAGAGGTGTGCAAGGACTGCGTTCGGGTCGTACGGTGAACCGGAAGTCCGCCGATACCATGAAGCTGTCTGACACTTCCGACGCATGCCGATGCCCGATAAGATCATAATCAAGGACAAGTGGGGCGAGGAGCTGTGCGTCTATCGCGTGCGGCCCGGACGTAGCGGGTTGGCCGGGGCGGATCTGGAAGGCCAGGTTCTCCACGAGGCGGCTCTCGAAGGCGAGAACCTTCGCGGCGCCTGCCTCTATTGGGCGATCCTGTTTCAAGCGAACTTGCGGGCCGCTGATCTATCCGATGCAAACCTTCGCGGCGCCAACTTGAAAGAGGCCGACCTCGAGGGAGCCAATCTGAGGGGTGCAAATCTCGGACCGGATAATCTCGGTGGTTCAACGGATATTTGCGGCGCGAACCTTGCCCGAGCCGACTTGTCGACGGCGATCCTCGATCAAGCCGAATATGACGAAAACACCGTGTTTCCGGAGGGGTTCGACCCCTCGGGCCATGGCATGGTGAAGGTCGGCGAGGATTGACCGGCGCGCCGGCCCGGGCGGTTCGAGCGGAGCCTGTCTCCCCCGTTCACTCCGCCGCGTCGGCGGTAGGCAGAGCGGCTGGGTTGCGGAAGGCTTCGAGCAGCTGGGCCTCGTGGTCCTTGGCGGCCTTCAGGCTGGCCTCCTTGACGTGGCCGAAGCCGCGGATCGCTTCAGGGACCGAGGCGAGCTCCACGGCGAGGCCGTGGCTGTCGTGGCTCAAGCCCGAAAGCAGCTCCTCGACCAGGGCCTCGTAGTCGGCGATCAGCCGGCGCTCCGTCCTGCGCTCCTTCGTGTAGCCGAAGATGTCGAAGGGCGTGCCGCGCAGGCGCTTGAACCGAGGCAGCAGCTTGAAGACCGCCATGAGCCAGGGGCCGTAGGCGCGCTTCTTCAGGTGTCCCGTCTCGGCGTCGCGCAGCGCCAGTAGCGGCGGGGCCAGGTGGAAGCTGAGCTTGATCTCGCCCTCGAACTGCTGCTTCAGCTTGTCCTTGAACTCGGGCGCCGCGAAGAGCCGCGCGACCTCGTACTCGTCCTTGTAGGCCAGCAGCTTGAAGTAATTGCGCGCCACGGTTTCGGCCAGGCCGCTTCTGCCCGGCGTGCGCTCGGTCTCGGCCGCTTGGACGCGCTCGACCAGCGCTTGGTAGCGCCTTGCGTAGGCGGCGTCCTGATAGTCCGTGAGAGTGGCCGTGCGGCGCGCGATCACCTCGTTTAGGCCTTGCGACAGGTGGCGGCTCTCCGGCTCGCGCCGCGGCCGGACGATCTCCTCGACCCGGGCCAGGTCGACCGCCGCGCGCCGGCCCCAGAGGAAGGCCTGCCGGTTGGCCTCGACCGCGACGCCGTTCAGCTCGATCGCCTGGTCGAGCGCAGCGCCGCCCACCGGCACCAGGCCCTTCTGCCAGGCATAGCCCAGCATGAAGAGGTTTGTGGCGATGGAATCGCCCATTAGCGCCGTGGCGATGCGCGAGGCGTCGAGGAAGTCGGCCTGGCCCGGCCCCGCCGCCTCGGCGATCACCTCCTGCAGGCGCCGACCGGGGAAGCTGAAGTCCGGGTTCAGGGCGAAATCGCCGGTCACGGTCTCGTGGCTGTTGATCACCGCGCGGGTCTCGCCCGCCGTGATCTTGGACACGGCCTCGAAGCCGGCCGCGACGACGAGGTCGCAACCGAGCACCAGCCTGGCGCCGCCGGCGGAGATGCGCACGGCGTAGATGTCATCCGGCTTCTCCGCGACGCGCACGTGGCTGACCACGGCGCCGCCCTTCTGGGCCAGGCCCGCCATGTCGAGCACCGCGCAGCCCCTGCCCTCGATGTGCGCGGCCATGCCGATCAGCGCGCCGATGGTCACCACGCCGGTACCGCCGACCCCGGTCACCACGATGTTGTAGGGCGCGTCGAGGCCCGGCAGCGCGGGCTCGGGCAGGTCCGGCCAGCCGGCGTCCTCGGCCGGCGAGGCGCGGTGCTTGCGCGGCTTGCCGCCGTGCACCGTGACGAAGCTGGGGCAGAAGCCGTTGACGCAGGAGAAGTCCTTGTTGCAGGACGACTGGTCGATCGCCCGCTTGCGCCCGTACTCGGTCTCCAGCGGGATCACCGAGACGCAGTTCGACGCCGCCGAGCAGTCGCCGCAGCCCTCGCAGACCATGTCGTTGATGAAGGCGCGCCGGGGCGGGTCCGGATAGAGGCCGCGCTTGCGCCGGCGGCGCTTCTCGGCCGCGCAGGTCTGGTCGTAGACGATCGCGGTCACGCCCGGGATCTCGCGCAGCTCGCGCTGGACGCGGTCGAGATCGTCGCGGTGGCGTACGCCGACGCCCGGCGCCCACTCGGTGCCGATCGGGTACTTCTCCGGCTCGTCGGTCACCGCGACGATCCGGCGCACGCCCTCGCCGTAGAGCTGGCGGGTGATGCCGGGCGGGTCGAGCGGCCCGTCCATCGGCTGGCCGCCGGTCATCGCCACGGCGTCGTTGTAGAGCACCTTGAAGGTGATGTTGACGCCGGCCGCCACGCAGGCGCGCACCGCCAGGATGCCCGAGTGGTAGTAGGTGCCGTCGCCCAGGTTGGCGAAGACGTGCTTGGTCTTGGAGAACGGCGCCTGGCCGATCCAGGGCACGCCCTCGCCGCCCATCTGGGTAAACGTCATGGTCTGGCGGTCCATCCACTGGACCATGTAGTGGCAGCCGATGCCGGCCAGCGCCCGGCTGCCCTCGGGCACCCGGGTCGAGGAGTTGTGCGGGCAGCCCGAGCAGAAGTAGGGGATGCGCTGCAGCGGCGCCTTCTCGCCCGACAGGGCGTGGTCCTTCTCGGCCAGGAACCTGAGGCGGCGCTCGATCTCCTCGCTGGTGTGGAAGCGGGCGATGCGCTGGGCGATCACCCGGGCGATGCGCGCCGGGGTCAGCTCGTTGGTCGAGGGCAGGACCCACTCGCCGTGCTCGTCGTACTTGCCGACCACCCGCGGGCGCACGTCGGCGCGCCAGTTGTAGAGCTGCTCCTTGAGCTGGTTCTCGATGACCGCGCGCTTCTCCTCGACGACCAGGATCTCCTCCAGGCCCTCGGCGAACTGCCGCATGCCCTCGCGCTCGAGCGGCCAGGCCATGGCGACCTTGTAGACCGAGAGGCCGAGCTCGGCGGCCAGCGCCTCGTCGATGCCGAGGTCCGCGAGCGCCTGGCGCACGTCCAGGTAGGACTTGCCGGCGGTGACGATGCCGAAGCGCCGCTTGGGGCCGTCGATCACCGCCTTGTCGAGCCGGTTGGCCCGGGCGAAGGCGATCGCCGCGTAGATCTTGTGGCGGTGCAGGCGCTCCTCCTGCTCGAGCGGCGAGTCCGGCCAGCGGATGTTGTAGCCCTCGGCGGGCATGTCGAAGTCATCGGGCCGGACGATCTCGATGCGGTGCGGGTCGACATAGACCGAGGCCGAGCTGTCGACCGTCTCGCCGATCGTCTTGAAGCCGATCCAGCAGCCGGAATAGCGGCTCATCGCCCAGCCGTAGAGCCCGAGGTCGAGGAACTCCTGCACGCCGGCCGGGTTGAGCACCGGGATCGCGGCGTCCATGAAGGTGTACTCGCACTGATGGGACAGGGTCGAGGACTTGGCCGTGTGGTCGTCGCCGGCCAGCAGCAGGACGCCGCCGTGCCTGGCGCTGCCGGCCGAGTTGCCGTGCTTGAAGACGTCGCCCGAGCGGTCGACGCCCGGCCCCTTGCCGTACCACAGGGCATAGACGCCGTCGTAGTTGCTGTCGCCGAAGAGGTCGCCCTGCTGGCTGCCCCAGATGGCGGTCGCCGCCAGGTCCTCGTTGACGCCCGGCTGGAAGTGGATGTGGTTCTTCTGCAGGAATTGGCGCGCCGCCCAGAGTTGCTGGTCGAGGCCGCCCAGCGGCGAGCCCCGGTAGCCGGAGATGAAGCAGCCGGTGTGAAGCCCGGCGGCCTCGTCGCGCCGGCGCTGCATCATCGGCAGGCGCACGAGCGCCTGCGTCCCGGTCAGGTAGACCCGGCCGGTTTCGAGCGCGTACTTGTCATCGAGAGAGACGGCTGCGAGTGCCATGTCCTTCGGTCCCGGATGATGAACCCCCTACCTTTCGAGTAAGGTAATGGATGCTGACCTAACCAGCAACGGCCGCGACGTCGCGCGGCCGCGAAAAGCAAGGATCGAACGACGGCCGTAGTCCGGCCCGGCGCGATATTGCCGGCCGAGCGTACGCACGGCAATTTCCTACCCGCGACTCGGGCGCTCCAGCCCGAGTCGGCTGCAGGCACTAATAGCGCAGCGGGATGACGATCGACTTGGCGCCGGCTTCGACCTCGACCGCCGCCGCCTTGAAGGAGGGCGCGCCCAGGAGGCCGATCCAGGCGCCGTTGGAGAACCCGAGACCCTCCTTGGGCCAGCCGATCCAGGTCAGGTCCATCTCGCCGTTGGCGTTCTCGTCGTGGTAGGTGGCGAGCGCGTAGCGCCCCGCCGCCAACTCCGCGAAGGTAAAGCTGACGGCGCCGTTTCCCGCCGGCGCCTGCAGCTTCGCCAGCGCCGCCTTGGACTTCGTGAAGCCCTTGGCATCCTTCCACAGCGCGACCCACACGAGGCCCCGGTCGCTGCGCAGGTTCTCGACCACCACGGTCAGCTTGCCGTCCGCCGGGGGCTCCGCGGACAGGGCGGCCGGCGCCACGGCGGCGGCCATGAGGCCGGCGAGGACCAGGCGGACGGTTCGGCGCTGCGGCACGGTCGGGGCTCCTCCTCTGCGGTCGTGGGACGTCTCACCGCGAGTCTACAGATTTGCGATGACGGGCCAAGTCCGTTTTCGGTCTCGCCGGGACCGGCCCCGCTCCGCCCCGGCCGGCCCCCTCCGCGGCCGCCCCCGGCCCGCTGTCCCTTCGGTCGGGGCTTGGGTTCGGCGGCCTTGGCGTGCTAGTCTCGCCGGACCAAGCGGGGGGCCCACCGTTTTTGGGGATGGGAGGCGACGATGTGGGGCTTGGTAAGGGGTTGGCGCGCGCACCGCGGCGCGCTTGTGTGCCGCTGCGCGGTGGCTTTCGGGATGATCGCGATCTTCGCGGGGGGTGCTGCGGTCGGCGGAAATCCGGCCACCGCGTCATCGATGAATAGCGACGGGTCCGGGCCCGCCGCCCTGCAATCGGCCGCGGCCGAGGCCGGACCGCGCGTATCTCCCGGTGCATCCGAACCTCTGATGCCGCTCGGGGTATGGCCGGAGAGCTTGTCGGCCACCGGCCCCGAAGAGGCCGCCGATCTGGGTATGCTGCTGAGCGCCGCCGGCTTCGACGACGCCCTGCTAATGCCCGCCGAGGAGCTCAGCGTGTTCGGCGATTATTTTGCCGCCGGCTGGGTCGCGCCCGAGGGCGACTTGGTCGGCCTGCTCTTCGTCGTCGCGGCCGACGAGCCGCGCTCGACCATCGGCGAGTTCGTCGGCGAGCTCGAGCGGGCCTGCCAGGACCGCTTCGCCACGACGGTGAACCGGGTCGAGACCCTGGAGGACCGCATGATCGGCCAGGCCAACGCCTCCTGCCACGGCGAGACCCGGTCGCTCTACTACGACATGATCTTTCACTTCGCCGCGACCGGGACCCTCGGCATCGTCCATATCGCCTTCGACGCGACGGCGCACAGGGCGAGCGAGATCAACGCCGGCCTGATCGAGATCTTCCAGAGCTGGTGAGCGTCACGAGGAGTGCGGGCGCCGGCCCCGCGCCCCCTCACTTCTTCTCGTAGAGCGCGTCCAGCCGGTCGCGGTAGGCCTCGAGGATCTTGTGGCGGCGCACCTTGAGGGTCGGGGTCATCATCTCGTTCTCGACCGAGAAGACCTCGGTGGCGATCGTAAAGCGGCGTACCCGCTCGGTGTTCGAGAGCTTCCTGTTGACCCGCTCGACCGCCTGGCCCAGCGCGGCGTTGAAGGCTGGGTCGCCGGCCAGCGCCGCCAGGTCGGCCGCCTTGCCGTGCTCTTTCGACCAATCGGCCAGGAACTCGTCGTCGGGCACCAGAAGGGCGACCAGGTGCGGGCGCTGGTTGCCGAAGGCCATAGCCTGGCTGATCTCGGCCTCGAGTGTGAGGAAGCCCTCGACGCGGGCCGGCGAGACGTTGTCGCCGCCTGACAGCACGATGATATCCTTCTTGCGGTCGGTGATCTGGAGATAGTTGTCCTCGTCCAGGTTGCCGATGTCGCCGGTGTGCAGCCAGCCGTCGTAAAGCACCGACTTGGTCGCCTCCTCGTTCTTCCAATAGCCCTTCATGACCAGCTCGCCGCGCACCAGGATCTCGCCGTCCTCGGCGATCTTGACCTCGACCCCCTCGAGCGGCGGCCCCACGGTGTGCATCTTCTCCTTGCCGGGCAGGTTGGCCGAGATCACCGGCGCCGCCTCGGTCTGGCCGTAGCCCTGCAGGATCGGCAGGCCGAGTCCGAGGAAGAAGGTGCCGATGTCGGTGTTGAGCGCCGCGCCGCCCGAGACCATGGCCTTGAGGCGCCCGCCGAAGCGCCCGCGCACCTTCTCGCGCACCAGGCGCTCGACCAGGGCGTTCAGGATCCGCTCGCCCGGGGTCAGGCTGCCCGGGGTCTCGTACTCCTTGCGGCCGAGCCGGACCGCCGCCTCGAACAGCTTCTTCTTCAGGCCGCCCTGCTTCTCGACGCCGCGCAGGATGCGCTGGTGCATGGATTCGTAGAGCCGCGGCACCGCGGTCATGATCGTCGGCCTGACCTCGCCCAGGTTGACGAGCAGCTTTTCCACGCTCTCGGCGTAATAGATCTGCGCGCCGATCGAGATTGGGAAGAACTGCCCGGCGCTGTGCTCGTAGGCGTGGGACAGCGGCAGGAAGCAGAGGAACACGTCGCCGCCCAGCCCGATGTGCTCGAGCACGCCGTGGGCGCCCATGCAGTTGCAGATGATGTTGCCGTGGGTCAGCATGACGCCCTTGGGCGTGCCGCCGGTGCCCGAGGTGTAGATGAAGCAGGCCACGTCGTCGCGCTTGGCGCCGGCGACGACCTCGGCCACGTCGTCGGGCAGGTCGCGGCCCCGCGCCAGCGTGTCGGCCCAGAGGTGCACGTCGACCGGGCCCTTCTGGTCGATGTCCATGTCCTCGATGGCGACCACCCACTTGCAGTCCGGTGCCTCCAAGGCCGCGGGCAGCAGGCGCTTGCCGAGCGCCCGGGTCGAGACGATGGCCCCGGCCGCCTCGCTGTTGGTCAAGATGTGGTTGTGGTCGTGCTCGGTATTCGTGGTGTAGGCCGGCACGGTGATGCCGCCGGCGGCCATGATCGCGAGGTCGGCGATCAGCCATTCCGGCCGGTTCTCGGCGACCAGCACGACCCGGTCACCCGTCTTCAGGCCCAGGTCGCGCAGGCCGCGCGACAGGTCTTTAACCGCCTGGGCGGTCTCGCGCCAGGTGATCGGCTTGTAGGTCCCCTCGTGCTTGGCCCAGAGGAAGGGCCCGTCGCCCAGGGCGTCGGCCTGGTCGAAGAACAGCGCCGTGAGGCTGGTCAGCGCCTTGTAGTCCATGGTGGTTCCCCCTTGTTCCGGCGCCGCGCCCCGGCGCTTTTCTCCGGCGGGGCGGTCCCGGTTAAAGCTTGGCGATCATGATAAGGCGGCTTATATGCCTCAGGTCAAGGAGCACGAACATGGCCAAGACCCCCGCCGCCCCCGCCG